>WJIW01000188.1 GCA_014730065.1 Armatimonadia bacterium
GCATGGGCATGCTCCAGGACACCCTGGCCCACACCCACTCCATTCGCACGCGCGCGCTGCGCGCAGTCGCCAAGCGTATCAACACCGCCCAGCTCACGGGCGAGCAGGCCGGACCCGCCCTGGGCTACGGCGTGGGACGCGGCTCCTACTGGGGCGGCCTCTCCGCCGCCGGATCGGGGGCGGGCCCCTCGGAGCCCATCGTGGTCTTCAACCCCATGGCCCACAAGCACTCCCAGACGGTCATGGCGACCATCTGGGACCGCAACATCCGGCCCGAGGAGCTGGTGGTTCGGGACAATGAGGGCAACCGGGTCCGGGCCCAGCTCACCCACCAAGGCCAGCACTGGGCCCATCGGTTCTCCGAGGTGGTCTTCCCCGCCCCGGACATCCCGGGCCTGGGCTACCGGACCTTCGTGGTCGAGCATGATCCCACACCCGTCGAGGACGGCCCGGCCGTCGGAGTGACGACCGCCGCGCAGGTCGCGTACAGCCCCGAGATCATGGGCGGCGCGACGATGGAGAACGATCTTCTCAAGGTCTCGGTCGAGCCGGGATCGGGCGCCATCTCCAGCCTGATCGACAAGCGCACCGGCAAGGAGCTAGTGCCCGAGGGCAAGCTGCTGGGGCTTCTCGTCCATCAGCTCGAGACGCCCCATCCCATGACCTCGTGGGAGGCAGGCCAGGTGGGCGTGGAGACGCCCATCGACCACGGCGCGCACATTCGCGTCGCCGCCCGCGGTCCCCATCGCGCGGCCATCGAGACGACCCGGGAGTTTGGCGGCAACCGGCTGAAGCTGACCATCGGTCTGGATGCCGGCTCCGACCAGGTGGACTTCAAGCTGGAGTACGACTGGCGCGAGTTCGGCGATCCGGCCAAGGGCATCCCGGTGCTGAAGGTCGCCTTCCCCGTGAGCATCGACGACGGCAAGGCCACCTTCGAGATCCCCTGTGGGTTCATCGAGCGGCCCGCCAACGGCGACGAGGTACCGGCCCTCCGCTGGGCCGACCTCACGGGCGAGGGGCAGGGCGTGGCGCTGCTGAACAACAGCCGATACGGACACCAGGTCAGCGATGATGGGATCCGCTTGACCATCCTGCGGGCGAGCTACGACCCGGACATCCTCCCCGAGGTCGGGCCTCAGACGGTTGAGTTCTCCCTTATGACCCACCAGGGCGTAGGGCCCGCGGAGCTGACGCGCCGGGCTCAGAGCTTCAACCACCCGCTGCTCGTGGTGCCCACGGACAACCACGATGGCGACCTGCTGCCAGCGAACGCCTTCTTGGAGATCAAGTCACCCAATGTGCTGGTCTCGGGCATCAAGCGCGCCGAGGATTCCGAGAAGACCATCCTCCGGGTCTACGAGGTGGAGGGTCAGGCTACCGAGGCCCGCATCTGGGTCTCCCCCGAGCTGAGCGCCGCCGGCGCCGGCGTGGTCGAGACCGACATCCTGGAGCGGCCGCTGGATGACAGCACGGCGCGCCGGGAGGGTGAGGAGATCGTGGTCAAGGTCCCCGCCTTCGGCGTAGCCACGGTGGCGATCGATACGTAGGTGAAACGCGGCGGACGAGCGGCGCCTCTACCTCCTTGACGTGGGGGCGCCGCTTGTTGCGCCCGATCACCGGAGGCGACCCATGCCCCTCTTCCAGGTCAGGGCCCGCGATGAGAAGGGCGCCCTCAAGACGCCCATCATCGACGCTGAATCGAGCCAGGCCGCCGCGTCCCAGGCCCGGGCCGCCGGCCTTTTCGTGGTCGAGTGCAAGCCCCATCGAGGCCATCTGGTCGCGCGCACGAGCACGAGGGTCCGCCTCGCCCTGCTGCCGATCCCACCCGAGGACCAGGCCCTGGTTTTCCGTCACCTCGCCCCCCTCGTCAAGACCGGATCCAGCCCCTCGACCGCGCTGCGCAAGGCCGGAGCACGGATCCCCGATCCCCGCCTCGCCGACCTGTGCCGGGAGATGGCGGGAGAGGTGGATGAAGGCGCCGCCCTGTCCGCCGTGCTCGCCGCACGTACCGGCGTGTTCCCGGCATGGGTGGCCGGCGCCGTTGCCGCCGCTGAGCAAGGCGGCCGCTCGGAGGAGATTCTGGCATCGATTCACGAGGAGCTGAGACAGGAAGCCCAGTTCGCCACCCGCTTCGCCGTGCCCCTGGCGTACCTCAGGGCATCTGTCGTCCTGGGCGTGGTGGTGCCGACCCTGCCCTTCATCATGACGCTGGGGGTTACGGGCTGGGGCGTCTTGGCGGGCATGGTGGGCATCTTGGCGTCGGCCCTCGTCTACGGAGGCGGGTTCCTGCGGCGGTACGGACGCCTGAAGCCGGGCGGAGCGGCGTCGCCGGATCGGGCGGTGGTGCTCGTCCCCGGCCTGGGCGCGATGCGCAAGGAGCTGGCGCTGCGCCGGTTCGCCCGGATCTTCCACGGGCTCCCGGCATCGGGCCTCTCGCTGTACGAGGCCTGGATGGGGGCCTGTCCCGCCGTGGACGATCCCGCCGTGGGCCGGGCCCTGGAGGCCGGCGGGCGGACACTTGCCGGCGAGGGCGGCCTCTCCGAGGCCCTGCGGCTGACGGGCCTTTACGACCGCGAGGTGATCGACGCGGCCGAGCGGGCCGAGGCCACCGGCGAGTTCGATGCCTTCCATACGTGGCTTCTGGAGCGCGCCGAGTCCCGGGCTGACGGAGCCAGTGACGCTGGACGCACGGGGATGTGGCGCTTCCTGCTGCTCGTGGCCGGCGCGGTGATCATGATCAGTACGGTAATCGCATGGCTGGCGTACATGGGCAACATCCTGGCCAAGTTCGCCGAGCTCCTGGGGGAGTGGTGACTCTGGCCCGGTACCTGGTCATCACCGAATCCGAGAAGGGCGCGCTGCCGGGTACCATCACCATCCATGCCTCGAGCGCCGAGGAGGCCCGGAGCATCACTGAGCGGCGCCGGATCCGGGTACGCGCCGTCTACGCAATAGGCGAGCGGGCCCTAGCCGGGCCGGGGGCGGCGGGCGGCACCCCGAGGCAGAGCTTCATCTCGGCCGCCAACCTGCTGAAGACCTTCGGCCGGGACCTCCGCCGCACGGGCGACCCAGCCGATGCCCTGCGGCGGCTGGCCGCTCAGTTTCCCACAGGCAGCCAGGTTCTCCAGCGCACCGCCGACCGCGCGACGCCGGGCGAATCCCTCACCGCCGCCCTCGCGCCCGAGAGCGATTGGCTCGGCACCGTGCCCTTGGAGGTTATCGCCGCCGGGGAGCGACACGGCCGGGTCGCCCAGTCGTGCGA
>WJIW01000189.1 GCA_014730065.1 Armatimonadia bacterium
GATGACCTGCTTAGCGGTCTGGGCGGCGATGCGACCGAAATCGCGTGGGGTGACCTCTTGCTCGAGGACGTCGCCGACCACGGCCGACGGGTCGACCATGCGGGCTTCGGCCACGGATACCTGGGTCTGGGGGTTCTCGACCTCGTCGGCCACCTCGCGCAGGGCCACGATGCGCAGGGGCCCGGTGTTATCCTCGCCGAAGTCCACCCGCAGCTCGCCCGTGGCGCCGTACCGCTTGCGGTAGGCGGATTCGATGGAGGCCTTGACAGCCTCCATGAGCACTCCGTGGGGAATGCCTTTCTCTTCCTCTATCTGTCCGAGTGCCGCTAGGAATTCCGGATTCATATCAGCCTCGTCTACTCCGTACCGTTACGCGGCCGATGGGGCTGCCGCATGTGCCTTGCGTCGCTCCGTTGGGGCCACGGTGCGTACCCCGGAGGGCACGACGTCGGCGCCTCGGGGCGCCGGGCCGCGCCGATTTGGGTCCATCGCGGCGCCCCATACGCCGCGGGGACCGACATGCGTCTATGCGTCTCGATCCATCTTGGGGAGAAGATCGTCCCATTCATACCTGAGACGCGCTTCCAGGATGTCTTCAATGGAGAAGGTCAGGTCCGAGTCTCCGGTGCTGACGGTGACCTGGCCTTCTTCGATACCCAATAGCTTCCCTCGCACCTTACGGGTTCCGTTCTCGCCGCGCACCCTCATCTTGACGGGGCTTCCGGCGAATCGGCGGAAGTGCTCTTCCTTGCGCAGCGGGCGGTCCAGCCCCGGCGAGGACACCTGGAGCATATACGGTCCGCTGACCGGATCCAGGGCGTCGAACCAGTTGTTCGCCGTCTCGTGACCTCGCGCGCAGTCCTCGTTGGTGATTCCGCGCTCCGAATGGTCGATAAGCAGCTCGATGAGCAGTTTCCCTTCGCTCTTGCCGACGAGCAGATCGACCAGCTCGTAGCCGTCTCGGGCCAAGTCGTTCTCGATCTCCCTGGCGCACTGGGAGAGCTTCTCCTTGTCGACCCTTGCAAGCTTGGGGCGCCCTTTCGAGGATCGGCCTTTGCCGTGCCCCCGGGCCTCCACGCAAAATCACCACCTGCCGACACACCAAAGAGTGGGCGCAAACCCACTCTTCGCGTCGGCCGCTAGAGCTTATCCACGGCACTATAGCACAGGGCCATGGCGGGTGCAAGAAGCCAGAGACGATGCAGCGCCCCTCCACGTGCTATCTGGGGCGCTGCATCGCAAGTCGCGCACTAACCGTTACCGGAGCTACTCGCCGTCGGGCTGCCATCCCTCGGGCGGCGGCAGTTCGTCGCCCTGGGTCGTGGCACCGGCAGTCTCCATGCCGTTCTCGGCCTGGCCCCCCTGGCTGACCTCGGGGCCCGAACTCGTGTCCTCGGGCTCGCCGCCGCACCCGGCCACTAGGGCTACCAAGACGATCCCCACCAGTGCGACCAGCATTCCCAAGCTAACGGCCTTGCGTGGACTCAACCTCATACCAGAGCCGCCCTTTCCAAGTCTCGTGCGCTCGTTCGCGACCCGACGGAGCGCTAACACATCCGTCGAAGCTGACTAAGGACCAACCTGCATGTATGGGCTCTCGGGGTAGCCCGAATAGGTTCCACCAGTTCTGGCACTGCTGTTGGTCATCCAGTCCTCGCCCCGGACGAACTTCGCGTGACCGTCACAGAAGCCCAGGTTCATGCCTTCGTTGTGGCGGTAGAAGGCCTTGTCCGTGGGATCAACGCCGATACCCGTGGTCGCCGCGGAGCCGAACACGGAGCTGCCAGCCGGATCGTAGGTGATCACGTAACCCTCGATCAGCCAAGTCGACTCAGCAGGGTGCTCGACGAACATCATCGTGCGGCAGGCATCGTGAGGGTTGACGGGGTCGACGCTGGTCGGAAAGCCGGCGAACATAATGGTGCCCCACCAGTTGTAGTAGGTGTACCGGATCCAGGCGGGCCAGGTGTACGTCGAGGCCAGCCGATTGGCCGCCCCGGTGTATCCCATGCCCGATGGGCTTGTGGGGGCGCTGGGGCAGATGAATATCTGCTCGTTCTTCGCGTAGGGGTTCACCATCTCCATCCAGGTTGCCCAGAACCCGTCGCCAGGCCCGTACCAGTAGTCGGGGGCCAACTCATCGTAGTCCTGTGCATAGGACAGAGTAGCCGTGCTAATCTGCCTGACGTTCGACAGGCAGCTCGTCTGGCGGGCCTTCTCCCTCGCCTTGGCGAACACGGGGAAGAGGATCGCCGCGAGAATAGCGATGATGGCGATGACGACCAGGAGCTCAATGAGAGTGAATCCGCGCTTGTTCGTCATTCTTCTGCACTACCTCCCTCTCGGGCCCGCTGGATATGGGACCCGAGTCAGAATATCGAGATGATGTAAACCCAATGACTGGCCGTGCGTAAGAACATGGTGAGTGCAAACGCGCTATCTCCGGAGGTCAGTCCGGAGAGGTCTGGCAGCGGAGTGTACCACCTCCCGCGGGTCTGAATGGGGGCGAGATTCGCCGCCCCCCCAGGCCATCCAAAAGGGTGGCCATATCGACGCCCATATGGGTGCTCTACCCCGAACGGGCGTAGTGCTGATCATGCTGATCCACGAAATCCACAACCGGCACTATATTGCCGGTTGTCGCCGATCTTGTAAAGGCCTATCTCGAAACCGCGTTCGAGGGTGTTCGGTGCCGTCGACGCCGACGCCTCCTGCGGATCGGAACTGGGCAAAAGAAGAAGCCACCGCGGCGCGGAGTGGCTTCCGCACCACGGTGGCAGTCGATAGAAAGAAAGCGCCTTCAGGGGCTAACGGCCCGGCTTGCGCGGCGCCTTGCTGGTGTCTATCGCCTTGGCCTCGGCCTGGCGGCCGGGGCCTTCGGTCGTGGCGGTCTCGGGGGCGGCGGTGGTTCCTTCGTCCTCCTCGCCGCCGCAGCCGACCAGCAAGGGTGCGGCCAGTAACGCCGCCAGGCACGCGGTCGCTGCCACTGCCCACAATCTGCGGAAAGCCATATGCTCTACCTCCTCACGATGCACACTGCCAACGGCTGAGCTCCATCGAGCGTCTTGGGTTCACTCAAGCGATTCTAGAGTAGCCCGCGACTCCAGCCGAAGTTCTCCCAGCGGACATCCCAGCCGGCGGTGCCGGGCGTGGCCGTGAATGCGCTGGACTCGGCGCCCGTCCGGCTCCACTTGGAGTGGCCGTCGATAAAGGAGTAGTTCAGCCCCTCGTTGTGGGTATCCCCGTCGTTGTCGAACCCATACCATAGCGAATAGACGAGAGGGGTGTTGGCGCCATCGAGCTCGATGTAAGGGTTGGCGACGACACCGTCGATGCCCTCGGTGCCCATACCCTCCCATAGAATGATCGTCTCGGCGGGGTACTCGGCAGCGCCCAGCCCTTTGGCGTTCGCCCAGCCGTTGTAGGTGTAGTTGGTATTGCGGCTGTAAGGGGCCGGGGTGTAGTGGTTGCTATCCCGCGTGCCGGACGGGCAGGTGAAGATCTGGTCGTTCTTGACGTAGGGCATGAGGGTGTTGAAGGACGCGGTGCCGTCCGAGGGCCACGCCAGAGCGTCATCGTACACGAAGTACGAGTACCACCAGTAGCCGCCCGGCTGGGAAGCGTCGATCTGGAGCGGGAACCGCTCATCATAGTCCTGAACATAACTCAAGATGGCTGTGGAAAGCTGCCGCACATTAGACAGGCAGCTCGTCTGGCGCGCCTTCTCCCGCGCCTTGGCGAACACGGGGAACAGGATGGCCGCGAGGATCGCGATGATGGCGATGACGACCAGAAGCTCGATCAGGGTAAAACCACGTCGGTTAGTCATGGCGTACAATACCTCCAGCCCGGGCACGTCGTGATGACCCGAGAGATGATTGGCCGATGTCAGATCGGCCAGCCGTTATCTTCGCTTTCGTGGCCGGGCGTTGGGTGGAGTGGTAACTCCGTGACGCTGCGTTCTCTAGGCGGCGCTGACTATGGAGCCTCCCTTCCGCCGCAGTCGCTCCCTCCGCGAAGCGGAGTTGGTATCCGGGAACGCTCCCCAAGCGCTCCCCGTGGGCCAGCTAAGCCGGCGGTACCCGGAGCCTCATTGGTCCATGAGGTAAGTCTCTTACATACTGCCGACCCGGGGCCGATCTGTAAAGCCCGTGCCGGCGAGACGCTAGTCGCCGAACACTACCGACGGCTGAGCCGCGTCCGCCGGCGCCTCGAAACGGACGATGTGACGCGCGGGGAAGCCCGGCATCAGGCGTCTCTGAGCTCGGCGAAACCCCAGGAGTCGCAGCGGGTTGAGGCTAGCCATGGCCCAGCAATCGACCAAGGGCAGACCGGTCAGGCCGTGGCACCGCGCGACGCCATCGGGCAGTGAGAGACCCGACCCAGCCAGGTAGGGCGTGCCCGCCAGATTGACACGCCCCGACTCGAGCAGGTCGATCTCCTGACCGGCGAAGGCGTACCGCCCAGGCTCCATGCCCGCGGCGAAGATGGCGTCGCTTACGAGAATGGACCGCGTCAGGCCCTTGGCCCGGATCATCGCCTTCAGCACGCTACCAGGGAGGTGATGGCCGTCGGGTATGAAGCTGGCCCACAGCTCGTCGGCGGCGAGCTGCTCCCATAGGTAGTTGTCGTGGCGCGGAAGCTCCGCATGGGCGCCATTGCCGAGGTGGGTCGAGAGGGTGGCCCCCATCAGGGTCGCCTCCCGCACCTGGGAGCGAGTCGCGCCCGTGTGTCCCAAGGCGACCACGATGCCCCGCGCCGACAGCTCCGCGATGAGATCCATGGCTCCGGGGACCTCGGGCGCCAGGGTAACTATCCCGATGCGCTCCCCCGCAGCGGCGTTGAGCTGGTCGAACACCGCCAGGGACGCGGGCTGGACGTGGCTGGCCGGATGGGCGCCTCGAGGTCCGTCCTCGGGGCTGATGAAGGGCCCTTCCAGATGAATGCAGAGTACCGCGTCGTCCACCTGCCGGTCTGACTCACACGCCCGAGCGATGGCACGCAGACGGGCCTCCATGGCATCGAAGGCGTCGGTGACGATGGTCGGGCAGAACCGGGTGACGCCCGTGGCCCTGAGGTGATCGGCCAGTGCCGCCGCCGTCTCCGGCGAGGGATCGGGGCCATTGAGATCATGGCCGGCCGAGCCGTTGATCTGGATGTCGACCAGGCCCGGGGCGAGCCACGGCAGGTCCTCCGGGGGGGAGGGCAGGGGGGTGACACGAACCACCCTACTCTCCCGGCACTCGACGGTCACGGCCTCTCCCGTGGCGAGCAGCTTGCCGTCGATCAGCTTGCTTGGTGACATTTGCTACCTCTCCTCCGGGCTTTCGGGCGCCGGCCAGCCCGGGCGGAGGCCGCGGGCATCGAGCTGAAGCGCCCGCCCGGTCGCCTTCAGCCTGAAGGCGCTGACAACTCCGCCGTCCTTCGAGACGTACTGGCCTGCTCGCACGGCTTGCCCATCGAGGTCGAAGCCCGATGGCGGGATCCCATGTCCGTCGCCCGTGGGCCACGGCCGTTCACTGAAGTTGGCGATGACGCGGTGGGTCTCGTACTCGGCGCGAAGCACCCGGGGTGCTAGGTACTCCAGAGCCACCAGCCGCTCGCCTCTCGTTGGTCCCAGGGTTCGCGCCAGCTCTTGGAGCCACCGGACCCTGGGCCCCAGGTCGCCACGAAGACGGTCGCCCGTCAGGGCCCATCCGAGCCCAACGCGTCCGCCCAGGACCATCGACCAGGACAGGCCCCCGATGCTCAGGCAGTCGGGGATGGAGACCAAGGCATCGCCCGAGGAGAGATACAGGGCGTACGGGAAGCTGCGCCCCTGGGCGGATGGCCACGGAGGCGAGTCCACCCCGGGCCAGTGTGGGTGCCCGCTGAGGGGCGGCACGCACCAGTAGTTCATGGCGCAGAGGAAGTCCAGGGCCCGGTCGTTCCCGAACTCGCCTCCGACGGGCAGCCCCTCGGCCATCTCGCGATGGATGGCCATCAGCTCCGCTCCGTAGGCTGCCGGGTCCGGCAGAGCGGGGTTGAGGTCCAGGATCCAGCGCCGCGGCCCGACTTGGTCGAAGTAGGGGAAGTCGGCGCCGTAGTCATCGAGGAGCCGGTTCAGCGTCTCCCATCGGTGATGGGCGGCTATGGGGTGGCCGGGGGTGACGGTGTAGCCGTAGTTGGGTCCATAGCGCTCAAAGATGGGCTGGCCATCCAGACCCTTCGACAGAGCCGCGGTGCCGTGGGTGGCGTAGATGGGGGCAGGCCGCGATTCGGGACCATCCCAGCCCGCACACCACCAGGTCCAGTTGGTGTAGGGAGCCACCAGATGGCCGTTGCCGTGAGCCGTCTCGATGAACGCCCGAAAGCCCTCCTCGCCGCCGTAGTCATCGCGGGGTGGCAGAAAGTTCGGGTACATGCGATCGAAGCCCCCACGCATCCAGTCCACGGGCTGGAGAATGGCGGGAAGACGCAGCTCTTGAGCGACGTCGGCCATGTTGGCGAAGGGTGGCAGGACGGTTCCCTCGGCCATGCCGCGCCAACGAGCCAGCAGGCGGGGATCGAGTTTGTCCGCCAGGGCCCGGCCGAGGCCGCAGTCGCGCTTATAGTCTTCGAGGGCCTGCCGCAGCTCTCCCCCAACTTGGACGGCGACTGCGGGTACCCGCCACGACTCGCCCTCGGACACATGCATCCAGTGGAACCTGCGGAAGATGGGAGGGTCACCTCCGGCCACATGCAGGGTGGCGGGTAGGGGTCGCTTCTCAGCCTCGGCCCGATGGATGTGGACGGCCTTCCCATCTATCTCGGCGGAGACGAAGTCACAGAAGGCCGGCGGGTAGTCGAGCCAGAGGCTTGCGTCGCCGCGCAGGAAGTCGGCGTTCAGCTCCACGCCCAGCGTCTCCGGCCATAGGAGCCGGCGCCGCTCCGGGCCCACGACCTGGAACGTATGGGGAAGGGCCACATGGATGATCACGCCGCTGCGTGAGGTGACTCGTCCACTGAGCAGCAGGCGAGGGCCGTCGGTGGCCAGCTCGATCTCCACCACGGCCCGCGGATGCTCCCAGCGGGCTCGCCTGCCGTCCTCACTCAACTCGGCCAAGCGCATCTCACCGGGCTGTAGCATCTGTCCGTCGCCGAAGGTGATGCCGAAGAGGGGCTCCATGCGGAGGAGCGCGTCGGTCTCGGGGGCTCCGACGGTCAGATGGCCATCGGCGAGGCCGCCGCCGAGGACGAGTCCGTCAGCGGAGGCTGCACAACTGAGCGGCAACCAGATCGCGGCCAGTAGCGCTGGAGCCATCACACGGCCTTCCGGTTGAGATGCACGCCCGCTATGGTCAGTGCCAGGGCGATGTGAACCGCCGCCATGATGGTCGCGGTCAGCATGTTGCCCGTGTCGGCCCACTGGAAGTTATCGTCGCCTACGTTGATCCGGATGGCCCAGTCGACGCCCCGGACGCCGAAGTCGCCCAGCCGCGGTATGACCCACATCCAGGCATCACCCAAGGTGTCCACCATCCCGAGGGTCACGTTCTTCAGGGCCACCCGCACGTGATACGTCTGGGAGGCGACCCATGCGAACAGGAAGGCGGCCAAGATGCTGATCACCGAAGGCAGCACGGTGGTGAGGAGCACGCAGTAGGCCGCGGTGACGCTCATGCCGATGCCCATGAACCCGGCGCCCACGAAGAGTCCCCAGTTGGCCGTCCCTTGGGTGGCCAGGTAGAGGAGGAACCCGAAGGTGGCCATGATGGCCACCGCGCCCCAGGTTACCGCCAGGGTGCCCAGGTACGATCCGGCGACGATGGAGACCCGGGGGATGGGGTGGGCGAGGATGTGGGGCAGGGACTTCCGCCCCGCCTCGTTGGTCATGACGGTGAAGAGGATGGCGATGGCGGTGCCCACCACACCGATGAGCTTCATGCTGCCGGAGACGGTGGTATCGGTGATGAACACCCGCCGGTCTTCGGCTGAGCCTCCCAGGATCATCTCCGAGGACTCCTTGGGGTCCTCGCCATGGAGCCCCGCCGCCAGCTCGATGGCCGCTCCGAAGATGTTGTCGGGGAGTAGGTGGAGCACCGCGTACAGAAGGAGCATGGGCACGACACTGGCGATGACGACTACCCAGATGCCCTTGCTGCGTAGGCCGCACTTGATGGTGCTACCGGCGATCACCAGGGCCGCCCTCATTCGGGCTCATCCCCTTCGTCGGTCTGGTCCACGATCCGCATGAACACATCCTCCAGGCTGTCCTGGGCCAGGTTCAGATACCTTAGCTTGGCGCCGTGGCGCTCGACCATGGAGGGGATGGGGTCCATGTCGTCTTCGGTACGTACCCGGACGACGATGGTGTCATCGAGGATGGCCACGTCATCTGAGATCCCCTTCAGCTCGTCGACAAGGGACTCGGGGGTGTGGGTGGCTCTTAGGTGTACGTAGGGCTGGGCTCGGGTCATCCCCATGATGTCGCCCTGCTTGACGATGCGGCCCTTCTCGAGGATCGCAACCCGGCTGCAAGTGCGCTCCACATCGGAGAGAAGATGGGAGTTTAGGAAGACGGTCCGGCCCTCCCGCTCCAGGTCCAAGAGCAGCTCCTTGA
>WJIW01000019.1 GCA_014730065.1 Armatimonadia bacterium
CGCTACGGGATGTACGCCATGCTCCAGCGGCGCATCCTCGACCAGCGCGGCCTTCAGGCGACCGAGATCGTCTCTCTGGGCCTGGGCTCGACCGACGGCGGCTTGGGAACGGGAGTGGTGCTGTTGGCCTTCGACGGTCTCGTCGCCTACGACATGATCCAGAAGATGATGCACCACACCCGGCCGTACGAGATCGAGGAAGGCGCCTCCGAGGCCGTCCACGACAAGTACTTGGCCCAGCTCCTGGACGTCATGCGCGACCATTCCGAGCGGATCAAGACTCGGGGTGGCCAGCTCCTCGCCTACCTCGGCATGGGGCTCGAGGACTACGAGGAGCTGCTCGAGCGGGCCCAGGCCGAGTTCGCCGCCATCCCCCGGCGCGACGAGGACCGGCCCCTGGTGGGGGTCGTCGGTGAGTTCTACGTTCGCCTCCACCCCGACTCCAACCAGAACATCGTGCGCAAACTCGAGAGAGCCGGCGCCGAGGTATGGCTCGCCCCCCTTACCGAGTTCGTGATGTACTCCAATTACCTCACCGGCTGGTTGGCCGAGGACGCCCTACGCGACCAGCCCACCTGGATCAATGCCCGCATGGCCATGGGGAAGCGTTTCCTCGCTAGCCTCGCCGAGAAGGTGGAGCACGGATTGTTCCATGCCACCCTCCCCTACATGGATGGCTTCGACGACGTGCCGCCCCGCGAAGTGGTCGACCTGGGCGCCGACTACGTGAACCGACGCTTCGGCGGGGAGGCCATCTGCTCCATGGGCAAAGCCGAGGACTTCGCTATCCGCGGCGCGGACGGCGTGGTCAGCGTCGCCCCCTTCAACTGCATGCCGGGCATGACGGTCACCGCCCTCTCCCAGTCCCTGAGAGAGCGGCACGGGGGGATCCCGTTCCTCTGTTTGGAGTATGATGGGTTCGAGGATGCGGCGCGGGACACGAAGATCCGCACCTTCGTGAAGCAGATCGCCGACGCCCGGGCCGCGAGGAAGGCGACCGAGGCACAGGGCGCGTAGACCGGAGCAGGTGGTTGCCATGGCACAACCCAGGGTATCCCCGCCGATCAGCCAGGCCGACGAGGCACTGGCGGCCGGGGTTCTTGCCGGGGAGATCGGGCCGCAGGATCGCCTGACCAGAGCCCTGCGGCCGCTAGTCGAGCACTCGGCCAGCGGCGTTGCCCATCCGGGCGACGCCGACGATCTCGCGGCCCTCAGTCTCTACCAGATCCTCCAGGCCGAGGAGCGACTGCTGTCCTCCTGGGATCGACGGGCGCCCCTGAACACGTACCTCGCCGTGGCTGCCGCGCGAGTCTGCGTCGACGAGCACCGGCGGTTCCAGCTCCTACGTCGCATGGGGCCCGATGTGCAGCGACCCGAGATCGGTCCGGGCCACCCGAGCGACTCGGACCTCGCCGGCCATCTGGCCGGCTTGCCCCTTCCTCAGGTGCGCGACCACCTCTTGTCCTGCGCCCGTTGTGCGCGGAACCTCGAGCTAGCCGCTCGCGCACTGGCCGCTAGCGGCGGCGATGCATAGTGGAGGAGCCAAGATGAGTCTGCTCGATGATCTCACCCGGGGAGTGAAGAACGTCGCCAGCTCCGCCAGCACCGAGGCTAGTCGCTATACACTCAAGAACCAGCTCAAGGAAGCGGAGCAGGCTATATGGAGCATCTACTCCCAGATGGGCTACCGCGCCCTGGAAATGCTCAACGAGGGTCAGGTCGACGACCCCAAGCTCCGTGAGCTGGCTGATCAGCTTCCGCCGCACCTCGACCGTATCGGGGCCTTGAAGGCTGAGATCGAGGCTCTGGAGGCCAAGCAGGGCCAGGCCCCCGCCGAGGGCGACAGCGAGGATGAAGCCACACCGGCGCCCTCCGACGACGACTCTAGCGGCGAAGCGGAGCCCAAGGGCGAGATGGACACCATAGAGTAGCTCTGCGTCACGCGCCCGTGGCCTCTCGGTACCGCATCACCAGATACTCGCCCCGGGTCATGGGCTCGTCCAGCCGACGACCATCGGAGATCCCTCGTGCTGTGGCCCACTCCGTCGCCCGGCCAAGCTCGGCCTCCCAGCCTGCCTCGGACGGGGTCGGTGCGCCGTCATCGTGCCAGGAGACCGGTAAGGGCAGCCCTGCGGAGCGGTGGATCCCTCGGCACACAGCGACGGCGTATCTCGCGGCAAACCCCGGCTGGCCAATGATCGCCATGTCCTCGGGGCTCGACATGAAGAGCGGCTCGGGCAGCGCCAGGGCGCCCGGCGAGTAGTTGTTGCCACCCCCGACGAACGTCCCGAGGTTGTACCAATGGGGCATGACGCCCGACGGACGGGCATCGGCATAGGAGACCGGTGTCCCCAGCTCCGCCCGCAGCTCCGTGGCCAGCGCTGTCGCCAAGGTCCGGCTCCTCGGGGATCGGGAAGGCGTCTTCGGGATGAACACCGTGGTCCCCCTCACCTCCGGATCCCGGGCCGAATCCAGGTGCAACGAGACGTAGCAGTCGTACCCACTCCCCGCGGCCATGGCGCCCCGGTCCGAGTACCCCATTGTCTCTGAGTAGTCGGCCCGCCGATGCGTCAGCCGAACATCGTGGCCCTCGGCTGCCAGCAGCCTGGACGCCTCGAGCGCGACGTCCAGCACCACGTCCTTCTCATTTAGGCCAGTGCCGAGTCCGCTGGTGTCCGACGTTCCCGTATCCAGGCTCCCGTCGCGCTTGCGCGTCCCGTGACCCGGATCGAGCCAGATGAGCAGCCGTCGACCCGCCACGGGATCGCTCTCGGGGTAATCGTCGCCGAACCAGTCCATGCCGGTGGTCTTCAAGCGCTCGTTGCCGCTCAGGTGAGGCGTGTAGCGGAAGGCCATGGCCGTCGCCTCATTGGCGGCTCGCACGCCATCGATCTCCCACAGCGGCGTGGTGGGCCCCATCCCCTTCGGCAGCCGAGGCAGCCCCAGGTCGGGGGGCGGCACCATGCCGCGATAGAGCCACCGGAACCGAGCGGCACAGCCCAGGAGCTGAAGCCATGGACCTGCCCAAGCGCCCGGCCTCGGCCCGGAGTCGGTCTTGTCCACCCCTAGCAGCCACCTGAGCTTCTCCGCGTCACCCTCCAGGCCGCCCCCGTAGTGAGGGGTGCTGCCGTCCCAGGCGTAGGACCAAGCCGACTGCTCCTTCTCGGCCATGCAGATCAGCAGCCGCTCATCGACCTGGCACAGCCGGGCCGCCCGAGCCAGCAGCCGCCGGATGTCGGGCACCCGCCGCTCGAGATGGGTTGCGTGCTCCCGCCACCACCGTTCCGGCGCCTCGGCGTACCGCTCCACCCACCTCGATGGAATAGCCATCAGCTCAGCCATCGGCGCCACCCCCCTCACCCAGCCGGGCTTCCAGTCGCCTCAGCCGCTCATCGCACTCGGGCCGGGCGCCGTGGGCGACATGGCTCTCGATGGTATCCGCCGCCTGGGCGACGCGACCCTCCAGGTCCACGAAGCGTCGGTTGCCCTCATCCAGCTTCTCCTCCATCCGCTCTTCGAGCCCGTCGATGCGATCCCAGATGCTCGCCCGGCCGTTGCCGTCGCCCCGTGCCAGGGTCAGCACTAGCTCCAGCGCCTCCTCCATGAAGGCTACCGCCGCGCTCACCAGCTCGGCCAGCTTCCGGCCCGCGGGGATCATCACAATGACCACCGCCACGCCCACGAGCACCAGCGCGAGCCCATGGGACTCGACGAAGTTGAGTAGATCCGATAGCTGCACCTGCACACCCCTCCCCAGAACCAGTGGTCGCCCATACTGCCTGTCGCTGGTCGTGCCCAGCCTAGCTCAGATCAACCGCGGCCTTCGCCGCCGTGCTGGCGTCTATGGCTTCCTGGATGCGAGCCTGCTCGCCGGCCACCAGCTCATCGCGGAAGGCGATGGTCGCAGGCCCGCCCGCCGTTGAGAGCAGCCGATCCAGGGCATTGAACAGAGCGTTTGGATCGTGGTGGAGCAGGTTCCCAACCACCGGCGCGTACTTCGCCTGTAGCGATTCGGTGATCACTTGTCGCTCGGACATCGCTGTCGCCATCTTGTCCGCCTCCTAGGAGTAGCCCGTTATCAGGCCGTTCTTGACCGTGATGCTCGTCGCCGTCGTCAGATCGATGGTGCCCGTTACCCCAGGGCTTCCATCGCTCGACTGATAGCCACCCGCCCGAAGCACGTCATCCGTCCGCAACAGGTCCGCAGCGCTTCGGTACAGGTTCGTGTCGCCCGCCCCGCTGCCGGCGCCCCATGTCATCCGCCCATCACCCCGGATGGCCAGCCTGGGCTCGGAGTCGCCGTCTTGAATGGCTCGGAACGCGTCGTGGCTACTTGCATCCTCGACCAATGACACGTACTCATCCAAGATCATGGTAAAGCCGTCGACATGAACGGAGTATGTCGCATCCTGGCCGTTGTTGGTGACCATCATCGGGCGGATGAACGCTGTAGCACTCCAGAACTTGTTGGCATTGTCCGAACCATTGCCGTCGCCTTCAATGACGCCCTCGTAGTGAGTCCAGCTAGTGCCTGGGTACACCGCCGAGCACACCGAGTAGGGCCACCCGCCCGCGTTCTTGGTGTTTGCCACCTTGGTGCCCGAGGGAACGGTGCCCTGAGACCATGCACTGGACAGGGTTACGGTGTCCCCTGCGGTCTCGCTGTCATCGAAGCTCGTAGTCTTCCGCGTGTAGTAGTAGTCGCCGAACTGCGCGTAGTAGCTATCGTCGAACACG
Source organism: Armatimonadia bacterium (assembly GCA_014730065.1). GTDB lineage: Bacteria > Armatimonadota > Zipacnadia > UBA1398 > UBA1398 > UBA1398. Next base: position 4,738 of record WJIW01000019.1, read on the forward strand.
GCGAACTCCCGCTTGTAGTATGGGTCCGCCGAGAC
>WJIW01000190.1 GCA_014730065.1 Armatimonadia bacterium
GGCAGGAAGGGACCCTCGGGCCGAACGGACCGCCTCAGCCAGTGGGGCAGCACATCCTCCGCCGCATGCCGGGCTAGCCACGCCAGCCCGCCCTCGAAGTCCATCGAAGCTGCCATGGGGGGCGCACCTCCAACCAGGGATTCGACACCAAGCCGCATCGGGCCTACTGACGCGCGCCGCTGGCCGTGTCACAATGCTGGGGGTGATCGGCATGAGCGAGGAGCGGCGAGGCGGCGAGCGGCGGGTCCTACTGACGGGAGCCACGGGCTACATCGGCGGCCGGCTGATGACGGCTCTTCAGGAGCGTGGCGTGCCCCTTCGATGCGCGGCTCGAAGCCCGTCGCGGCTGACCCACCGGGCTTGCCCCGATACAGAGGTCGTACCCGGGGATCTCCTGGTGCCCGATCAGATCGACGCGGCCATGGAGGGGATCACCGAGGCGTACTACCTGGTCCACTCCATGGGAGGTAGCGGCTCCTTCGTGGAGCGCGACCGACAGGCGGCCCGGAACTTCGCTGAAGCGGCGAGCAGGCACGGCGTGGAGCGCATCATCTACGTGGGCGGGCTCGGCGATGACGACGATCCGGAGCTCTCGAAGCACCTGTCCAGCCGGCATGAGGTGGGCGACACGCTGCGGGCCTCGGGCGTGCCCGTCATCGAGTTCCGGGCCTCGATCGTGATCGGATCGGGCAGCCTCTCCTTCGAGATCATGCGGGCCCTCGTCGAGCGGTTGCCGATCATGACCACTCCCAAGTGGGTCTCCACCCTCTGCCAGCCCATCGCCATCGAGGATCTGGTGGAGTACCTGGTCGCGGCCTTGGACGTGCCCCTCGGCGGCTCCCAGGTCTACGAGATCGGTGGCGCGGACCAGCTCTCGTACGCCGACCTGATGCTCATCTACGCCGACATCCGAGGGCTCAAGCGGTACCTGATCAAGGTACCCGTTCTGACCCCGGGGCTATCGAGCCTGTGGCTGACCCTGGTCACGCCCGCCTACTACCGCGTGGGCCGGTCTCTGATCGAGAGCCTCACCACGCCGACGGTCGTCACCGATGACTCGGCAGCGAGGGACTTCGACATCCAGCCCCGGGGCGTCCGCGCGGCCATCGACCGGGCCCTCCATAACGAGGACAAGGCCTTCGCGGAGACGAGCTGGTCCGATGCCTTGGCCGCCGCCGAGGGGGCTCGGTCGTGGGGCGGGGTCCGGTTCGGCAACCGCTTGGTCGACTCCCGGCGCGCCGTCGTAGGGTGCTCGCCCGAGGAGGCCTTCGCGCCCATCCAGCGCATCGGCGGAGCCAATGGGTGGTACTACGGCGATGCGCTATGGGCCCTACGGGGCTTCATGGATCGCTTGGTGATGGGTGTAGGACTCCGGCGGGGCCGGCGTGATCCCGTGCAAGTCCGGGTCGGTGACGCCATCGACTTCTGGCGCGTGGAGGAGTTCGAGCCCGGCCGAAGCCTCCGGCTGCTAGCGGAGATGAAGGTCCCGGGGCGTGCGTGGCTGCAATTCGAAGTGGAGGAGGCAGAGGAGGGCGCGGAGATTCACCAGACGGCCATCTTCGACCCCGTCGGCCTGGCTGGCCCCGCCTACTGGTACCTGCTGTATCCGATCCACGGCTTGGTCTTCGGCGGCATGCTGCGGAGGATCGCCGCTCGGGCTGAGGCTGGGGACGCACGATGAGATTCACGTAACCCAGCGCCACCCCTTTGTGTCATGTCACCGACTCGCAGAGGCGGAGGATGATGCAGAAAGCCGACCACGAGCGATTCATGCACGCCGCCATACGGGAGGCCTTGGCCGCCGAGATGGGGGGCAACCCTCCCTTCGGCGCCGTCCTGGTGCGGAAGGGTAGGGTCATCGCGTCGGGCCGCAACACCAAGACGACGACGGGGCGGCGCATCGGCCATGCGGAGATCCAGGCCCTATGGGAGCTCCGGGATGTGGGGCGGGCCGCCCGGGCCGAGACGACCTTGTACGCCACCGTCGAGCCCTGTGCTATGTGTCTGGGGGCGGCCCTGTTCACAGGTCTGGGCCGGATCGTCTACGGCACCCCCGACCCCCTCGGCGGAGCTGTGGCGATGTTCTCGGCTCACCCGGTGTACGGGGCCTGGCTTCCCGAAGTCGTGGGGGGCGTACTGAAAGCAGAGTGTGAGGCCCTGCGCCTGCGGGCCATGGAGCAGGCCGAGGGATGGACCGAGACCAACGGAGGGAGAGAGACATGAGCGACGATCCGGTAATGGTGAACCGAGCGCCGGTGATGACACTTTGGGGCGCCGTCGTGGCCGCTCGGAAGGGCTACGATTGGGACGCGGCCCTGACCTTGGGCAAGGTCCTCAGCGGCCTCAATGCCCAGGCCAAGGGACGCAGCCTGGGCATCTACGGCAAGAAGGAGGCAGAGGAAGAGGGAGAGGAGCCGAAGGAGAGCCCCGAGGACCAGTGGATCGAGATCTGCGGCCGCCCCCTGCCCGCCAAGGAGACCGACGACGGCCTGCGCGCCCTGAAGGGCGAGGAGCCCCAGGACCCCCGCAAGGTACAGAAGTACCTCCATGCCAAGTTCGGCGATGACTACGACCGGGTCCGCGACGCCCTGATGGAGCTGGCCGAGGCCTTCTCCGAGGATGAGCTGAACGAGCGGGCCTACTCCCTCTACGAGACCTTCAGGCCCGAGATCCCCAAGGGCAAGAAGGGGTGGGGCGCCAAGGGCGAGCTGAGCCTCCACAAGATCCTGTCCATGAAGGGCCTGGCTGGCCGAAGCGATGACGACTCCGCTGACTGACCCGGACCTGATCGCCCGGCGTGATCGAAGCATGGCGCGCCTCCGCCGGCAGTGGCTCGGTACCGACGCCGCCGAGCCTTTCTACCTGTGGGGCAGGCGCGGGGTAGGCCAAGCCAACCCGCTGTCCGATCCTGAAGCGTGGATGACGGAAGCGCTTGCCGACCTGGCCAGCCACGGCTACCTCCTGGAGGATGAGGACACATTCCGGCCGCTGGTTATCGAGTACGGGCCGTACGGGGTGCACTTCATCGACCATATCCTGGGCGCCCACGTCTACGAGCTACGGGAGCCCGAGAACTGGCAGGCCCGGTACCTCGACTCGCCCGTGGGCTCGCTCCGCCCCCCCGATCTAGAGGCGAGCGAGGCCTGGAGCCAGGCCCGGGCACTTGCCCAGGCCTTCCTGGATTCCGGCGCGACGGTGCCCCTATTCGGTATGCCCACCCTGTCGAGCGCCCTCAACATATACCTGAACCTCTACGGCCCCGGCGGGCTGCTGGTCCTGGTGGATGATCCCGAAGCCGCGCGCCACGATCTGCGAGTCATCCAGGATGTCATCCTCGCTGTACACCGGTGGTACCTGGAGCATATCCCCGCCCAGCAGCTCCAGCCCGTCGTCGCGGACCACCGCACCCAGCCCCCGGGATTCGGCCAGCTCTGCGGCTGCTCGACTCAGCTCCTATCGCCGGCTACCTATGCGGAGCTGATCGCACCCCTGGATGATGAGTTGCTCTCCCTCTACCCTGAGGGCGGGATGATCCATCTCTGCGGCGGGCACACCCAGCACATGGAGACGTGGCGCGACATGGCTAGCCTTCGGGCCGTTCAGGTCAACGACCGGGCTGCGGGAGATCTGGACGCGTACGTTGGGGGACTGCGAGAGGACCAGGTGCTGTACGTGAACCCCTGTCAGGAGATGCCACTGCGGGAGGCACTCGAGATCACGCGAGGGAGGCCCGCCGTGATGGTGGGTGAGCGCCCGCCAGCATGACCGCGGACGCCCACCGGAATCGCTACTTGTACAGCTTCTTGGCTGAGCAGAGGTTCTTCTTGCTGGCGGCAGCTCGGCCGCACTTGGGGCAGATGTACTTGGCGTCCTGGACCAGAGGCCGGAGATGCTTGACCTTGGCGTCCTTGGCCGCCTTGCAGAGAACGGTGTCTTCTAGATCCTTGCCCAATCTCGTCTCCTGCCTTCCGTACCCTGAGCGGGTATTACCTTTCCATGATAGCGCATTCCGGTACCCCGACAAGTGCGTCCGCTGTCCGGTGCCCCGAGCCTAGAGGCACAGGTTCGCAGTGGACCGGCGCAGGTTGACCCGGATCGGGGCCGCGCCTACACTGGTCGCCCAGGGAGACGGGCGAAGGGATGCCGGCGAGTGGCCGTGGCGCTTTCGTGCAAGGTCCTGCATGAGTTCCGGCCCGCCGGCGATGCCAGCGAGAACGCGCTGCTCGTACGGGTCGAGGCCGGCGGGGCGCCTCAGCCGCGACGGGTTCCCATCCTACTGGCGATACTCCTCGACACTAGCGGCTCGATGGAGGGCTCGCCCCTCGAGGCCGCCTTGGCGGGCACCGCGGACGTTCTCGGCGTGCTCGGCAGCTCCGACTACGCCACCGTTCTGGGCTTCGATGACAAGGCCCGGATCCTAACCCCGCTCCAGCGCCTGGAGAGGCCCGAGCATCTGACCGACGACCTGCGCCGCACCAAGGCGGGAGGCGCGACCCGGCTGGCCCTTGGACTGGACCGGGCTTTGGATCAGCTCGCCTCTCCCCATCCCGAGCGATGCATCCGCCGTCTGCTGCTTCTCTCCGATGGTCAGCCGAGCCACGGCCCCCGCAAGCTCAGCGAGCTTGGGGATCTCCTCGGCCGAGCCGCCGAGCTCGGGGTGTCCATCTCGACGGTGGGCCTGGGCCTGGAGTTCGACGAGGAGCTGTTGGCCGGACTGGCCGCCGCCACCGGGGGGCGTTATGTGCCCGTAGGTGTGGATGCCCGGGTGGGGGATGCCCTGGTGGGCGCGGTGCGGGTCATGGATCGCGCCGCCTTCGCCGATGCCAAGCTCCGCGTGGAGCCGCTGCGGTGGAACACGCTTCACGATGGGGCCGAGGCCCTGGAGATGGGCCTGCCCGACCTGCCCTCCGGTACCTGGTTCGAGGCCCTGGTGCCCATTGGCCACGAGCCCCGTGCCCCGGGCGACTATGTGGTGGCCACCGTCCGTGCCGAGGGGCTCGATCCCGCCACGGGTCGCGCCCGTCTACTCCAAGCCGAGGCACTCGCCCGCTTCCAGCCCGGAGCCGAGGGCACCGCCAAGGACGCCGAGGAGGTCAGGGCGGCGAGCATGGCTCGGGGCGGAGAGGCCGTTCTCGTCCGCACCATGGGCGACTTGAGGGCCGGTGAGATCGGCGTCGCCGACGTTCCGCAGCGACTGGAGGGCGCTGCGGCGGCCTTCCGTGCCGGGGGCAGGGAGGACCTGGCTGAAGCGACGGCGGCCCTCTCGGCACGGGTGGCCGATGGCCGAGTCCCCGATCCGAACAAATGGCTGGCGGCAATCGTCCTAGATGTGAGGACCGGACAGGCGAGCTGACGCCAGCCCCGGCCTCGGGAGGATCGTCCAGCCCATGAGTGTCTCCAGTGACAAGACGTACTACGAGATTCTGGGGGTCGCCCCCGACGCCACGGTGGACGAGATCACCAACGCGTACCGAGTACTCGTTCGGCGCTACGCCGATGACAAGCCACGATTCGACTCGGTGACAGAAGCCTATATGGCCCTGGCCGATCCGACGGCGCGAAGGGAATACGACGACAGCCTCGCCCAGGGCGGGTCCGCAACCAGTAGGGCGCCCCAGACGGTGATGCAGCGGCCCCAGAGTCAGCCCGAGGGCGAGAGCGAGTGCCCCTCATGCGGGTCGCGCAATGCCGAGGGAAATCACTTCTGTGGCGTGTGCGGGCTGGTCCTGCGGGAGCCCTCCGGAGGCGCTGGCGGCAGGCCCAAGCTGGGCATCGGCGTGCTGCACCTCCCCGGCGGAGACACCGTTACTCTCGAACATGGCGAAGTGGTCATCGGCCGGGCCAGCCGCTGCTCCGTCGTCATCACCGATGACCCGTACGTCAGCTCAGAGCACGCCCGAATCCACTGCCTGATGGGTATCTTCACCGTCCAGGACCTGGGCTCCACCAACGGCAGCAAGCTGAACGGGGAGCGGCTTGCCGAGGGCGAGAGCGTCAAGCTCCAGGATGGGGACATCCTCACCGTCGGCAAGACCGACCTTCGCTTCGAGATCAGGTAGCCCAAGCGATCCAGCCAGGACCCCCGCCCTCCATGCCGAACTCATCGTCGTGTGATGCGATCGATGAGGAGGCCAGCTATGGGTAACCATGACGGCACGGATGGGCGCCTCGGTCGGAGGCAGTTCCTGGGAGCGGCGGCCGCCGTCGCGGCGGGGGCCTTCCTGGGTGCGCCCACCCGGCGAGCCCGAGCCGCCGAGCGTCCCAACATTCTCTGGCTCACCTGCGAAGACACCAGTCCGGACCTGGGCTGCTACGGCGATGACTATGCCGTCACGCCTAGTCTGGATGCCTTCGCCGGTGAAGCGGCGCTCTTTTCCAGCGCCTTCTCCATCTCGGGCGTCTGTGCCCCGAGCCGCTCGGCCCTCATCACGGGCATGTACCCCTCGAGCATCGGCACCCACCACATGCGGTGCCAAGGCGTGCCGCCCCGCTACGTGAGTTGTTTCACCGAGTACCTCCGCCAAGCGGGATACTACTGCACCAACAACTCCAAGACCGACTACAACTTCCCGCCACCCATCACGGCATGGGATGAAAACGGGCGAGAGGCGCACTACCGCAACCGCCCCGATGGCATGCCCTTCTTCTCGGTCTTCAACACCACCGTCACCCATGAGAGCCAGATCCGGGCCGATGACGACCAGTTCGCCCGGAACACACGCCGACTCACCGACGACCAGCGCCACGACCCGGATCAGGCCGTGGTGCCCCCGTATTACCCCGACACCGACGTGACTCGAACCGACTGGGCACGGTACTACGACCTGGTCACCGCCATGGACTACTGGTTCGGCGATAGGGTCGCCGAGCTGGACGAGCAGGGGCTGGCCGACAATACCATCGTGTTCTTCTATGGCGATCACGGCCGTGGCCTGCCGCGAGCCAAGCGCTGGATCTACGACTCGGGCATCCACGTGCCGCTACTGGTGAGGTGGCCCGGCGTGCTCGACGATGGCGTGGTGATCGACGACCTGGTCAGCTTCGTCGACTTCGCGCCCACGGTCCTCTCCCTGGCGGGCGTGCCCGTGCCCGAGTACATGCAGGGCCGGCCCTTCCTCGGCGACCAAGCCGCGGAGCCTCGCGAGATGGTCTACGCCGCCCGGGATCGCATGGACGAGGCCGTGGACATCGTCCGCGCCGTCAGGGACGACCGGTTCAAGTACATCCGGAACTTCCAGGCCATGAAGCCGTACGCCCAGTACATCGACTACATGGAGAAGATGCCGACCATGCGGGAGATGCGCCGGCTCAACAAGGAGGGCAAGCTCGAGGGCGCCGAAAAGCAGTTCTTCCTCCCCGAGAAGCCCGAGGAGGAGCTGTACGACACCGCCGCCGACCCCCATGAGGTCAGCAATCTCGCGGGCGACCCCGGATACCGTCACGTCTTGGAGCGCATGCGCCACGAGCTGGCGGCCTGGATGGATCGCATCGACGATCTGGCCCTGATCCCCGAGGACGAGCTGAACGAGCAGCGCCGTCCGGGTGGCGTCTGGGAGGTCACTCGGAAGCCCGAGATCACGATCGCCGAGCGGGACGGGCGAGCTTTGGCCACCCTGTCTTGCCCCACGCCGGGCGCATCCATCGCCTACACCACCGACGAAGGCGACGACGCCCACTGGTGGCTCTACAGCGGGCCCGTGCCGGTCGAGAAGGGAACGCAGATCCGAGCCAAGGCCTGCCGGCTGGGGTACCGGGATAGCGACGTGGTATCCGAGGAGATCTGAGAGCTCGCCGACCGGGCCTAGGGTCGGGGAATGGAGAGGAATGCGCACCAATGCAGCCACCACCCACGCGCCGCCCCAACCTCGTCTTCCTCATGGCCGATCAGCTCGGCCGGAACCACGTAGGCTATGCGGGGGCCTCCAGAGCCCGGACTCCCCACCTCGATGCCCTGTCGCGCGAGGGGGTGGATGTGGCCAACGCGGTCTCCACCATGCCCGTCTGCGCCGCCTTCCGTGCCTCCCTCTTCACCGGAAAGTACCCCACCACCACGGGCATGGTCATTAACGAGCTGCGCATGAATCCCGACCATGAGTGCATCGGCTATGTACTGGGCGCGGCGGGCTATCGCCAGGGATACATCGGCAAATGGCATCTGTGGGCCAATGAGCTGGGCAATCATACCGACCCGAGCAACTCCTACATACCGCCCGGTCGCCATCGCCTGGGATTCGACGGACACTGGGCCGCCTACAACTTCCACCACGACTACTACGACACGTACTACCACACCGACAGCCCCGAGAAGATCCCGTACCCCGAGGGCGCGTACGAGCCCGATGCTCAGACCGACATGGCCATCGAGTTCATGGAGACCGCCGCGGGCGGCGATGAGCCCTTCTCACTGTTCGTGTCGTACGGTACCCCCCACGACCCGTGGTCGAACGACAACGTTCCCGCCGACTACCGCCGGCTGTTCCTGGAGCAGGACTTTCCCCACCCTCCCAACTACGAGCCCGAGAACGATCCCTACGCCGACGGTTGGGGGCGCATCGACCCCGCGCGTCGCGATGACCTGGAGAACTGGCGGCGCAACTACTACGCCATGACGGCCAATCTCGACCACAACGTCGGCCGAGTGGTGGACACCCTAAGCCGACTTGGGATCGAGGACGATACCCTACTGGTGTTCACCTCCGACCATGGTGAGATGTTCGGCGCCCACGGCCGGAGGGCGAAGAGCATCTTCTATGAGGAGGCGGCGAGGGTGCCCATGCTGGTCCGTTGGCCGGGCGCCCTGCCCGCGGGCCGCCCCACCGAGGCGTGCCTAGGCACCGTGGACATCATGCCCACCCTCCTGGGTCTCATGGACCTGCCCGTTCCCGCCGACGTGGAGGGCATGGACCTGAGTGCCGCCATGCGGGGCGAGGACGGCCCCGAGCCCGAGGCGGCGCTGCTCCAGAACACGGGCGCCTGCGCCATCTGGCGCGATGGCTTCGAATGGCGTGCCGCTCGGGACAAGCGGTATACCTACGCCACCTACCGCGTCGACGGCACCGAGCTGCTCTTCGATAACCTGGAAGATCCGTACCAGATGACCGACCTGTCGGCCGATCCCGCCCATGCCGCGGAGCTGACGCGGCTCCGGGACTGGATGCGCAGCTCCATGGAGGGTATCGAGGACGGCTTCCGTCCCTCGAGCTACTACCGCGATCACTTCACCGACGGCAACCGCGTGATCCTACGGGGCGAGCGCGGCTGAACACTCGATAGGGTAGGGCCTACGAAACCCGATCTAGCCTCCGCCCGCCGCCTCCAGCATCGCCACCACGTTCTCGGGGGGCACGTCGCTGAGGATGTTGTGGATCTGGCAGAACACGAAGCCGCCACCTTCGCCGAAGATGCGCTTCCGCTCCATCACCTGGGCCCGCACCTGGTCGGGAGTGCCGCTGCGCAGAACGTCCTGGGTATCGACCCCGCCGCCCCAGAAACATAGGTCGCGGCCGAACTCCCGCTTGAGCCGCTCGGGCTCCATGCCCGCCGCGTTGGTCTGCACCGGATTGATGATCTCGACTCCCGCCTCTATGAGATCGGGCAGCAGGGGCGCGATGCCGCCGCACGAGTGCAGGAAGATCTTGGCCCCCGTGACCTCCCTGGCTCTAGCGTAGAGTGCCGTGTGTCGGTCTTTGAAGAAGGTGCGGTACATGCTGGGCGAGATCTGCGGGCCCGCCTGGGTGCCCAGGTCGTCGCCCATCTGAAGAATGTCCACATGGGGCCCGATGGCGGGGAGCGCCCGATCGATGGTCTCCAGGTGTACCTCCACGAGCCGGTCCAGGAGCTTGTGAGCCCCCTGCGGGTCAGCGGCCAGGTCCTCCAGGAACAGCCCGAAGCCCCGGAGGAACTGGCCCCACTCCAGGAGGTTACAGCCGACGGCGACCATGATCGCCCGGTCCGTCGAGGCGCGGAACTCCTTCGCCGTCTCGGCGATGCGCTCCAGGCTCGTAGGGGTCTGCGGCAGATGCCAGGGCGCCGTCGCCAGGCCGCCCCACGTCACGCGTCCCATGTGCTCGGGCAGGTCCGCGAGCCGCTGGTCGGTGATGCCGTCTGCCAGAGGGTGATACGTCTGGGTGATGTACGGCTGGGTGGCGGGCATGGCGCCAATGACCCGGCCCGTATCGTCCCGAACAACGTAGCCACCCTCGCCGTCGTCCTCGGGCTGAAACCAAGCCGGGACCGATGCCGGCGTGCCGTCCATGAGTCGGAAGGGCCGGCGCTCGTCGGCCTCGGTGAGGAAGGCCCGGGCCAGGTCCGCCACGTCGATCCCGAACCGGTCCAGGACAACATCCTCGGGCTGGGCGAGCCCTTGGACCACGTCGTACATGAACACCTCGCCCGAACGAATGCCCAGGTGCTCACGGAGCCTGGCGTAGGCCATGGCCATGATCCCCGTGGATCGCATGGCGCCCAGGTCCACGGGAACCCGGTCGGGCTCCCGGTGCTCTATGGCGGCGAGGACTCGCTCCCTTGAAGTCACTGGCTTCACCTGGCCTTCCCTGTAACCTGGGGGTTCGCCGCCGCCGCGCGGCCACCTATCGGCGCCAGGTTATCGGGCCTCCACGCCGAAGAAGCCATCCTCTATCCAGTTACTCCGAAACGGAATGGTCCATACATGAGCCAGCGTCACAGCCTGCTTTGCATCGCGATCGGCCTTCTCCTCGCCACCTCCGTGCTCGCCGCGCCCATGGGTCTCGAATGCGAGGCGACGACGGAGCCCCTTGGTATCGACACCCCCCAGCCCAGGTTCTCGTGGCACATGGACGACGACCGGCGCGGCGCCCACCAGACGGCGTACCAGGTCGTTGTCGGCCGGACGGCCGATCCCGAAGGTGACGTTGTGTGGGACACGGGCCGGGTCGAATCGAGCGACTGCGTGGGCATCGAATACGATGGAGCGCCCCTGGAGCCCATGGCTCGCTACTACTGGACCGTCCGCCAGTGGGACCACGAGGGCCAGGCCACCGACTGGGCCGATGTGACCTGGTTCGAGACCGGCCCCATGAGCGCCGCCGATTGGGCTGGCCAGTGGATCGCCCCCGTTGACGAAGAGGTGGCCGAGGGCCTCCGAAGCGCCCAGTGGATCTGGCATCCGACCACCCGCGGCGGCGGCGAGACGGTGCTTCTCCGCACCGAGACCGACCTGGCCGACCGGGAGGTCGCCTCCGCTGAGATGGTCGTCAGCGTGGACGACATATACACCCTCTATGTGAACGGCGTGGCCCTGGGCGGCGACGATGAGTGGGAGTCCCTCGATACCTTCGACCTGACCGAGCATCTGGTGCCGGGCATGAACACCGTCGCCCTGGAGGTTACCAATGAGACCGACGGGCCGTGCGGAGCCGTCGCCGCCCTGACCGTCGAGTTCGCCGACGGCGAGATCGGCGAGGTTGTGACCGGCCGCGATTGGACCACCTTCGACGGCGATGCCGACGGATGGACCGTGACCGGCTTCGATGACTCCGACTGGGAGCCCGCGGCTGTCATCGCGCCCTACGGCGCCCAGCCGTGGGGATCCGTCGGCAGTCAGGGCGGAGGGGCTCGATCCTGCTTCCTGCGCACGGAAATGGACCTTCCGGCTGACGCGGTGCGCGCTCGGGCCTATGCCAGCGGCCTGGGCCTGTACGAGCTGCACATCAACGGCCAGCGGGTGGGCGATGACTGGCTGACCCCCGGCTGGACCCACTACCCGACCCGAATCCAGTACCAGACCTATGACGTCACCGACCTACTCTCCGAGGGCGCCAACGCGGTCGGCGCCGTGCTCGGGGGCGGCTGGTGGGCTCAGGGCATGGCCGGTCAGTGGCGCCAAGGCCCGCCGCGGCTCATCCTCACGCTGGCCATCGAGCTGGACGGCGGCGAGGTCCTAACCGTCGGCACCGATCCCACGTGGCGTTGGCAGGAGTCACCCATCGTCTTCGACAGCTTCTACCATGGCGAGACCTACGATGCCCGCTTGGAGATCCCGGGCTGGAGTGAGCCAGGCTTGGATGACTCCGGTTGGAGCCCCGTCACTCCGACGGATGACTCGCTGGAGCCCCTCGACGCCCAGCAGTGCCCGACCATTCAGGTCACCGAGGAGCTGGCCGTCGAGACCATCACTGAGCCCCAGGAC
>WJIW01000191.1 GCA_014730065.1 Armatimonadia bacterium
CTCGTCTCCACCGAGCGAGGGCTCGCTTGTCTCTGTTGTCGGGCGATGGGGGGTGATTCTTGAGAATGGAGCTAGCTACTGGGCGTCCGCGCGCTGGTCGGCCAGGTGACCGAAGTCCCGTACATACCGCTCCAGCAGGCCGTCGAGGGAGCCCTCGTGAAAGTAGATGCGTCCGCGGACGGTCGCCTCGCCGCCGGCGGGAACCGGGGGCCAGATGGGGTCGGCGTGGATGCAGGGGATCATGGCATTGTTCATGAGCATGCCGGGGTTCTCCCAGGTGAGCGCGATGAACCGGCCACCCTGGGGCGTCTCCACCGCGATCAGCCCCTCATCGCCGGCCAGCCCGCTGATGCCCCAGACCTGCGGATCGGGCTGCTGCTCCATGTCGGGTCCGCCTTCGAGGGGATACAGCGTCCACCGCGGGTTCATCGGGCCGCGATCCCGGCTAGCGGCCGTCCAGCCGCTCTCCGTGTGGATCCATGTGCGCTCGTAGTGGGGGTCGGCGAACAGCTCCGATGGCGTGCACACCAGGCAGAACTGGGCCCCAACGTGGGTATCGCGGCCGGAGTCGTTCTCGACGGTGAAGGCCAGGTCCACCGCACCGGGCCGGGGAGTCGCTGAGGCGCGGTACGTGATCCCGTTCCCGAGAGTGCGGCTGTACCCGATGGAGCCGCCTGCCTCCCTCTCCCACTGAGGTAGGGGGTATGAGGGGTAAAGGGGAGGCATGTCGTCCCGGTGATGATCGATGAACAGAAGTCCGTGGACGGTGTTGAGCGTCTCGGGCATGCGCAGGAGCATGTGGCCGCCAGCACCCCATGGGTCGCTCACGACCACGGCGATGGTCGGGTTCTCGGCATCTCCCACATGCCCGCTGAGCTCGGGCACCGCCTCGCGCCGCACCTCGCCTCCGTCGGCCAGGGCGACGGTCACCAGTGCCAGACCGATGCCCGCGGTGACGATGCCTTTCACGATGCCCGGGCCTCCTCGTACTCGCTCTCGACGAACTCCTGGTGAAGGGCGCTCACCGCCGCCGATGCCTGGGCGTCGCTGACCAGGACCGACAGGGAGATGCGCGAGTCGGCCGTCTGCAGGGGCTCGATCCCCGCGCGCTCCAGCGCCCTCGCCATCCGGGCCATCACGCCGGGCGTGTCCTGGAGCAGCAGACCGATCAGCGAGACGATTCTCGCCTCCTGGCCGATCCGGGCGGTGACCGTCAGGGGGTGCATCTCCGGCGCGCCTTCGATCATCTTGCGCTGGACCTCGTAGGTGGCCGAGCCCGTACCCACACGCACGATGTACACCCTCACGCCGCGCTCCGACGGCTTACGCACGGGCACAACCACGGCATTGAGCACGGCCTGGAGACGCTCGACGTTCGACTTGTCGAGGCAGAAGGTGATGGTGGTCCGGGTCGTCGAGGCCAGGTACACGGGGATGTCGGCGGTGGCGAGCAGCCGGAAGATCTCGTGTTCGACCCACGGCTTGTCTTCCTCATCCTGGATGTGGAGCGTGACGGGCGCCACCACGCCCGAGTGGGTGACCCCGGTGACCACCTTGGGATCGCCCTGGTCCGAGTGCTGGCAGATGAAGGTGCCGTCGCCCTCGCCCTTCGTCCGCTTGATCCATAGGGCCAAGTCGTGCTGCATGGCCATCTCCGCGGCCCGGGGGTGGATGACCTTGGCTCCCAGGTAGGACATCTCGCAGATCTCCTCATAGGAGATGGTGGGCAGCGTGCGGGCGGTGGGGACGATATCGGGATCGGCGGTGAGAACGCCGTTCACGTCGGTGAAGATCTCCACGGCCTCGGCCTGCATGGCCACTCCCAGGGCCGTGGCCGTGGTATCGCTGCCGCCGCGACCGAGGGTGGTCACCGCCCCATGGACGCCATGCCGGTCCTGCTCGGTGATCCCCTGGAAGCCGGCGACGATGGGTACCTTCTCGCGATCCAGGCAGTGCAGTAGGTAGTCGGGATGGATCCGCCGGATGCGCGCGTTCCCGAAGTCCCAGTTGGTGACGATGCCGGCCTGACCCCCCGTGACGGCCACGGTATTGATGCCGCTCAGGTGCCGGATGGTGTGGGCCATGATGACCGTGGAGATCAGCTCCCCGCAGGCCATGAGCAGGTCCAGCTCACGCCTTGCCATGTCCGGCCCAATGGATCGGGCGAAGTTGATCATGGTGTCGGTGGCGTACGGGGCGCCGTACCGGCCCATGGCCGACACCACGACCACGGGACTCATGCCGGCGTGCCGACTGGCGATGACCCGTTGGGCCGCCGCGTACCGTCCCGCGTCATCGGCGACGGAGGTGCCACCGAATTTCTGAACTACGATGCGCCGCTCCAAGGGTGACCGCCCTATCCCCGGGCACTGCCCGGATGCTACTGGTTGGTTCATTGCGTGAAGTACAACACCTCCGAGACGCGGTCAAGAGGACCTCTTCCCGGGGGAACGAAAGATAGCGGCGCCCGGAAGGACGAGACTCCATGGAGCGCGAGCTGTTCACGAGCTGGGCCTTGCGCGAGGCTCTGGCCCAGGAGATGCGACGAGACGAGACCGTCGTACTCCTAGGCGAGGACATCGCCGAATACGGCGGAGCCTTCAAGGTGACCGAAGGGCTCGTTCACGAGTTCGGACCCACCCGGGTCCGCAACACCCCCATCTCCGAGAACGGCTTCGTCGGCGTGGCCGTCGGCGCGGCCATGACGGGGCTGCGGCCCGTGACCGAGATCATGTTCATGGACTTCGTCGCTCTGGCCATGGATCAGCTCGTGAACCATGCCGCCAAGTTCCACTACATCTACGGCGACGGCGTGACCGTTCCCATGGTCCTCAGGCTGCCCGCCGGCGGCGGACGCGGCTACGGAGCTACCCACTCCCAGACCCTCGACTCCTGGTTCATCTCGGTGCCCGGCCTGAAGGTTGTCGCTCCCTGGTCGCCCGCCGATGCCAAAGGCCTGCTGACCGCCGCGATCCGGGACGACAACCCCGTCGTCTTCATCGAGCACAAACTGCTGTACCCCGCCAAAGGACCGGTGCCCGAGGGCGAGCATGTGGTTGAGATCGGGAAGGCCAACCGGGTCCGCGAGGGCAGCGACCTCACGATCATCAGCTACTCCAAGATGATGGACGAGGCGCTCCGAGCCGCCGATGCCCTGGCCGAAGCGGGCGTCGAGTGCGACGTGATCGACCTCCGATCGCTGCAGCCGCTGGATGATGAGACTCTGGCTGAATCGGTGGCGCGAACGGGCAGGGCAATCCTCATCGAGGAGGGCGTCCGGCAAGGGGGGGTCATGGCCGAGGTGGCATGCCGGGTCATGGAGGCGGCCTTCGACTACCTGGAGGCACCCCTGATCCGCCTGGGGGGCGGCTTCGCACCCATCCCATGCGCCGAGGGCTTGGAGAGGACACTCATGCCCACGGCAGCGGATGTGGTGGCAGCGGCGCACTCAATCCTGGCTTAGTGGTGCGCTTTTGCGTCTATTTTCGCGAAATGTTTCGAATCTGAGCCATTTGAGGTTGGGCTTTTTGCGTGAGGCGGTTACACTACGCCTGGGATGCCAATGGTATCCCACCCTCCTCCGATGACCCCCACACCCCCCATACGGACACCACATCGGAGGAGGGCCCCTTCCCTTCCCGTCCATCGCGTTCCCGGCCGCCCCGCGCCACCTCGCCGTTGCGGCTTCCACGACGTGCGGCATTTGGGTATTCTGGTTGACTAGTTTCGCGGAGCCTGGGACCGAGTGGGAGGTCTGCTTTCATGCGGAGAGGTCAAGGGAGCCCGCCGCCCGATGGCAGCGGTTCGGAGCAGGGATCCCCTCCTCGTCTTCCGGGCATCCCTCGCCACACCGGCGACGAGAGCCTTCCGCCATCGCCGCCAGCCCAGGCTCAGCCACCCAGCCGGCGACCGGTAGTGGGTGTTCCGCGGTCCGCCGATGGGCCATCCGCACCCCGCCGACGTCGACGGCTCACCGTTCCCATAGCGGCGGTGACGCTCATCGTCCTGGGCCTGACGGGCTTCATCTGGCTTCGCAACGCCGCCGACGCCCGGCACGTGCAGCTCAGCCGAATGGCGATGGGGCACGCCCAGGTTGCACAGAATCTGAGCCAGGGCGAGGGCTTTCGCTCCGATGTCTACATGCCCATCAAGATCGGCATCTCCGATGAGGACCGGGACCTAACCCCCAAAGGGGGCGGCGTGGGCTGGAGCCGCGATCTGACCCGGCCTCCCCTCTACCCCGCCCTGCTGGCGGGCGTCTTCCGCGTCCTAAGCCCCAGCGACCGTGTCGTGAGACTGGTGGCCGCCCTGGGTGTGCTGTTCTGTGCCTTGGCCGCGGGACTACTGGCGGCCAGAATTGCCGGGGCCCGAGCTGGCTTGGTGTCGGCCGCCCTGGTGGTCCTCAACGTGGCCATGCTCCAAGGGGCAGCCCAAGGGGAGCCGGCGGCGTGGGTCGGGGGCTTCGTAGCGTTGGGCGCCGCAGCCATCTTCTGGTCGGCGCCCCGCACCCGAGGCACCCCTGAGCCTGCCGGTGAGATGGAGGCATTGCCGCAGCTCTCGTCGCGGCGGGTGTACGTGGGCGCGGCGGCGGTGGGGGCAGGCTGCGGACTGGCCTACCTCACCGAGTACACCATGCTGTATGTGATCATCGCCTTCGCGGCGATCCTCTTCGTGCGATCGGAGCCTCAGCGTCGCGGGCCCGCCGTCTTGGTGGCCTTGGGGGCCTTCCTGATCGTGGTCTTCCCTTGGTGGGTCCGCAATGCGGCCCTGACCGGCTGGCCCCTCTTCTCCCTTGACCGGTACGCTGCATTCATAGAGAGCGACGCCTACCCGGGGAGTGCCGTGTTCCGCTCGGCCGAGGATCCCCGCAGCCCTTACGCCTACGTGGCCAAGAACCCCGAGGTTGCTCTCAAGAACCTGTCGCTCCTGGGAGCCCACGTACAGATGTACGCCGCCGATCTGTTCGGACTGGTGGTGCTGGTCGGTGCCCTGGTGGGGATGCTGACGCCCCTGGGGGGCGCCGGAGGGCGACCCCTTCGCTACGCCATAGCTGGCTGCTTCGGCGTACTGGTCCTGGGTATCGGTGCCACGATGCATGTCGTTCCCGCCAACTACATGCCGCTGCTGCCTCTGCTGGCGGCGCTGGCTGGCGTTGTCTTCGTCCGACTATGGGATGAGCTGCGGGGCGCGAGGCGCTGGATTGCCGCGGGTGCCATCGTCCTCATCCTCCTCATCTCTTCGGTCTCGGCGAGTTACGGACTGCCGGTCCACTATTCGCAGGCCACCGTGAGGACCACGTCGGCGGGCCTGCAATGGCTGCGTGACGACGCGGAATCGGTGGGAAGCTACCTGGTCAATGGCACCGGCTTGGCCCCCGGCCGAGTGCCAGCCGAATGGCAGGATCCGATCATCATCACCGATGATCCGCAGCTCATCGCCTGGAAGACGGGCGCCACCTGCGTATGGCTGCCCCACGATGCCGATGACCTTCAGGCCGTGGCCGACGCGTTCGCGGACCGGGCGCCACTGCTGCTCTACCTGACGCCCGGCCTGCCGCAGATGGGCTATAACGAGGTACCATCGGGGTACGCGTTCTTGTACGATCGGACGGCCGCGGCCGCGCCGTCCCCGCGGGAGCAGGCGAGATGGGCGGAGGTAATGGACATGATGTATCCCCTTGGGGGTGCCAGCGGTTACGCCTTCGGCGCCGGAAGAGCCTATCTCATCGCTCCCCCACCGCCCGATGGCCGTAGCCAGATGTAGCCCTTGCACGCGGCCGGAAGGTCTAGGGCGCCGCCCCCGCCGCTAGCTGGTCGAGTAGCGCGTACGCCTCCTCGCCCTCTCCCAGTAGCTCGCCCTCGACACCGTAGACGGCTACATGGGGCACCGACCGTATCCCGTACTGCCTGGCCACGGGTGAGGAGAAGTCGATGCTGCCCTCCCTCTCCGGCCGGTTGATGTTTACCAGCACCAGGTTGACCCCATCGCGTGCCTCGGCCAGCCGCTCCAGCTTGGGCTTCAGCTCCATGCACGGCGGGCAGTAGGGGCTGAAGAAGTCCACCACCGTCGTCCTCCCGGGCACCACGTACTCCATGATGTCGATCTCCCCGCCATGGGCCACCTCAACGATGGTCTCCTGCTCCGGCGAGCCCTTGGCGATGATGGCCTCGCCCCTCTCGGCGCGCTCCGCCATCGCCCCGGCCACCCCACCACCTCGCTGGCAACCCGGGGCTGCGAGCATCGCCACCACGAATCCCATCGCCAGCATCCCTCGCCCCACTCGCATATGACTCACTGTCCTTCCAGGATCCCCGCCTGCCGCCCCGGAACCAGTGTAACCAAGACGCGGCGGCGGTTGTGAGGTACGATCGGCACCGAAGTGGCGGTGACGTGGGAACGGTAGTACCAACACGCGGAATTGAGGTGCCCTCATGCTTCGGTCGATGATCGCCGTGGGAGCCCTGTGCCTGATACCCTTCGGCGCGAAGGCCCAGATCCTCTTCAAGACGGACTTCGATGGCGATGAGCCGCTGGCCAGTTGGCAGGCCGGCTCCTCGGAGCTGGTGGAGGTCGGCGATGGTCGGTGCCTCCATGTGTCCGTCGATCCAGATGCCGAGCCGCTGGGCGCCGTCGCCCGGAAGCCGCTGGATGCCGACGACCTGAAGGGCAAGACCATCACACTTCGCGCCCGGGTCAGGGCCGAGGGCCTGAGCGAGAAGCCCAACCCCTGGAATGGCGTCAAGGTGATGCTGATCCTGGAGACCGAGGGCGGCACCGACTACCCGCAGCTCGACTTGCCGGGCGAGGACTTTCCGTGGGGCGAGGCCTTCGAGGTGCTGCGGGTGCCCGAGGATGTCAC
The DNA here is from genome assembly GCA_014730065.1 of Armatimonadia bacterium. Classification (GTDB taxonomy): domain Bacteria; phylum Armatimonadota; class Zipacnadia; order UBA1398; family UBA1398; genus UBA1398. The sequence continues at coordinate 6,860 of WJIW01000191.1, forward strand.
GGCGGCCACGCTGGTGCTGGGCCTGGAGATGGTCTCGGGGGAGGCGTGGTTTGATGACGTTAGCATCACCGAGGGCAACCGGATCTGGGACCAAGGCCAGCGGCAGGAGGAGCAGTTCGTCGGTCACGACGTCCCACGGCTCCGGGGCGCCATGCATGGTCCGGAGTTCGTGGAGGAGGATTTCCGGGCCCTGGTCGAGGACTTCGGAGCCAACCACATCCGCTGGCAGCTCAACTGGGTGCCCATGGACAAGGCCACCGAGTGGGCCCGTGACCTGGACGCATTCGACGAGTGGCTCGCGGGCGCCCTCGATGAGTGCGACAAGGCCATCGCTCTCGCCGAGGAGCTGGGCGTGCTGCTGCTGGTGGACCTCCACACACCCCCTGGCGGCCGAGCCGACGCCGGCGTGTGCCGGATGTTCCAAGAGCGACGCTATCAGGAGAAGCTCCTCGAGGTATGGGATACCATCGCCCGCCGGTACGCGGGCCGGGACGCGATCTGGGCCTACGACCTGATCAACGAGCCCGTAGAAGGGGTCGTCGCCGATGGCCTGATGGATTGGCGCGAGCTGGCGACGGCGGCGACGGACGTGATCCGGGCGGCCGACCCGGGCAAGCCCGTTCTGGTCGAACCGGGCCCTTGGGGCGGACCGCAAGGCTTCAGCACCTTCGTCCCCTTGGACCGAGAGCGGGTCATCTACGGCTTCCACATGTACCTGCCCCACCGCTTCACCCATCAGGGCGTCCACTCGGACCCGGTGGGCCCCGTGTACCCGGGGGAAGTCGCGGGGCGTGACTGGGACAAGGAGACGCTGCGGGAGGCTATGCGGCCGGCCATCGAGTTCCAGGAGCGGTTCAACGTCCACATCCACGTGGGAGAGTTCTCCGCCATCCGGTGGGCGCCCGAGAACAGCGCGTACCGCTATCTGCGGGATGTGATCGACCTGTTCGAGGAGTACGGCTGGGACTGGTGCTACCACGCCTTCCGGGAATGGAGCGGCTGGAGCGTCGAGCACACCACGGACCCCGGCGACCTTGAGCCCGCTGAGGAGCCCACCGATCGCGAGCGGCTCCTCCGGGAGTGGTTCTCGCGGAACGAGCGGCCGGCGCTGTGAGAAGTGAAGGAGTCCTACTCGGCATCGTGACGCTGATGGGGGTGGTCGCCGTACGAGCGGCCGGAGCTGAGATGAGCATCCTCCACTCCCAGGTCGGGTACGACGTCGGTGAGGCGAACCGGATCGTCGTATGTGCCGACCAGTACGACCCAGTGCTCGAGAGTGCAGAGCTGGTCCTGTCCCGCGCCGAGGGGGCGACGACTCTCAACACTCCTCTCGTCTACCGAGGCCGGCAGTGGGGCCGCCACTGGTGGATCGCGGACATCGCCGAATGCCGCTCGCCGGGGACCTACATGGCGCGGATCACCATGGGCGGGGAGACGCTGGCCGTTGGCGGGGCCTTCCAGGTCGGTCGAGACCAGCTCTGGGAGGCCTGCTATCGCGTCATCTGTTTCGAGCATCTCGATACGAGGGCCGAGCAAGCGGTCTCGGGCAAGGGATGGCGAGACTGCGGCAGCGACCTCCAGGAGCTGAGCAGCCATGTGGTCGCTCTGGACGCCATCTGCGATCTACTGGAGACGCCTGGACTGGATCTCGACGCTTCGGGCCGCAGCCAGCTTCTTCGCCATCTCGTCATTGGGATCGGGTACGTGGCCCACCTACAGGACCGAGCCTCCGAACTGGGCCTGGGCGACGGCCCTGTGGTTCACGAGTTCCGCCAAGACCATGTCGTCACCGGCAATGTGGCAAAGGCCGCCATGATCCTGGCGCGGGTGGGACGGCTGCTTCGCGACACGGAGCCCGCGCTGGCTAGTGACTGCCTGAGCCGCGCCGAACAGGCCTTTGAGTGGATCAGTGTTCACGGGCCGATCGTGAATGAGGAGGAGCCGGTCTTCTTCCCGCCCGTCCACGGGGCGCCAGACGGTAGCGGCCCACCCCCTGACCAGTGGATGACAAGGGACCTGGTGATGATGGCCCGCGCGGCGGTGGAGCTGCACAAGGCCGGACTGTCCAGCTACCAGGTCCACGGCATCGGCTACGCCGACAGGGTCATGGCCCGGCAGGTCCCGCGGGCCTCCGCCGAGGGCGGTCTCTGGGGCCACTTCTACACCTATGACGACTACGAGCAGTACGGCGGGGCGCGCTTCACGGAGAAGGCCAACATCCACTGCGGGGCCTGGAGCAGAGATGGCCGCATCTACAACAAGGGCGGCCACTATCCCCACTACCTCATGCCGCTGATCGACATGCTGGGGCTCTGGCCCGACCATCCAAGGGCGACGGAGTGGCGGAGATGTCTCGAGCAGTTCGTGGAGGGCTACCTGATCCCAGCCATGGAGACCAGCCCCTTCGAGGTCCTCCCCGCGGGCTACTTCAGCGGCGAGGGCCTCCTGCACTTCAGCGGCTGGTACCACGCCCATAACGGCATGTACGCCCTGGCCGCCTCCCTGGCCCTGGAGCTGGACTCGCTACTCGGGTACCCGCGGCTTCGGGAGCTGGCGGTCGCGAACCTACAGTGGGTCGCCGGCCTCAACGTGGGGGTGTTCGATCCCGGATCGCCGGGCCATTACGTGCCCGTCAGCATGATCACCGGGATCGGCCGGGAGCATCGGGGCGGCTGGACGGGAATTCCCGGGACTATCTGCAACGGCTTCGCGGCCACCCCTCAGTTCACGCTGGAGCCCCCGCGCGCCGAGACCGATGTGCCGGCACGTCTCCACGATGAGGGATACATCGCCCACAGCCTGCCCTTCGTGGCGGCCCTGGGCAGACTCCGAGCTTCACGGTAGCGCTACCCGGCTTGCTGCGAGTCCGGCGAGACATCGCCCAGGGGAACTCCTCGCAGCGACAGATCGCGGATGACCATCGTCCCCCGGAAGGGCGAGGCGGGCTCCCAACCGATGTTGAAGCTGCTGATCGTGTAGCCGCCTAGGTCGTCTTCTGCATCGAGGAAGTCGTCTTTCTCGGCCTGGATCGCGCCGATGGCCGTCCGAGCTGCCTCCAACACGTCGATAGTCAGAGTGGTCCTGGTGCCGGCATGGAAGGCGGCGAGCTTCGCCGCGTAGTCGTCGCCATGGACGCTTCGGTCGCAGAGTCGATAGGCATAGGTGGCGTTGCCATCGCTCTCGATCTGGTCGCGCACGTGGGGGATGTGCGACTGGTACGGGACCTCGCCGTCGTACGCCCGGTAGCCAAGCCAGAAGAAGCGTCCATGGTAGGGGCTGTGGGGATCCCGGCAGTAGACCCGGAACCAGAACTGGAAGCAGTTGCGATTGTAGTGACGGCGACGGTTCTCGGCATCATCGACGGCGTACTCATGGCGCAGGTCCGTCGCCTCGGCGAGGCGCAGGCTCATGGATAGCGTTAGCTCCTCGAAGGCATCCAGGTCGGGGAAGGTGGTGCCGTCGGGGGTCGTGTCCTTGTCCTCGGCTCCCCCGTAGCGCCTGACGCCATCGAAGTCCGGGTAGAAGTTGTGGCCCAGTAGCACATGGGGCCGCCTCCGGCCCATCTGCTCGTAAGTGAGGGACATCTCGCGGTACACGGCTAGGGAGTCCACGGTTAGGCTCACCACCGGGTGGCCATCCTCATCGACGCGGACCTCAAGCCCCTGGTAGTCGTTCTCCCACACCGACCGATCCCTGCCCGACAGCGTGCGGTGCTCATCGGATAGACTCTCGACACAGAACCACTGGCTGAGTGTCCAGAAGGGCGCCTCGGCCTCGGGGTCCATGGCCGTCAGGTGGCCGAACTCAGCCAGCGGGATCTGGCGGGAGATCATCGGCGGCGACACGGTGAAGCCGCGCAGAAAGGAGTCGGCGGGGAAGAACTCCTGGCCTTGAGCTGGCATCGTCAGCACCACCCATAGTACGGCCACGCCGACGGGCAGAGCGGCGCACCTATGCGCGCCGCGCAGTCTGCTCGCGTGGCACTTCATCCGCTTGGCCTCCATAGTCATCCAATCACTCGCCCACACCAAGTCCGGCGGACCTGCGCCCGCTGCTCGGATGCGGGAGCTACCCCACCGGCTCCAGCGTAACGGCGATGTCGCGCTGGGGGATGCCGAACTCTAGGTCGACCTCCAGGGTGACCGGCTCGTACCCGTCGGCCAGGAAGCTGAGGGAGTAGGAACCCGGACCGACCAGGAAGGCGAAGGCGCCCGTCTCGTCGGTGTCCAGGGCATCGATGGTCGCCTCGGTGGCGCGGTCCCTCAGCACCACTCGGACGCCTTCGGGCGACTCGGCGCCCTCCAGTGCTACCGTTCCCGCGATGGTGCCCGGGCTCGGCGGCGGATCTCCCGATGCCTTGGCCATGCCGATGGTCAGGGGGTCGGGGTCGGCGAGAATCAGCGTCGTGACGAAGGAGGGGTCATAGCCGTCGGCATTGGCCCGGAAGGTCCGCTGGCCGACCAAGACATCGGTGAGCACGAAGTTGCCGTCGGCATCGCTGGTGGCCGTAGCCTCCTCGCGATCATCGGTGATGACCGCGTCGGCGATGGGCTCCCTGGATTCCACATCGAACACCCGTCCAGCGACCTCCACTTCGCTGGTGCCCTCGGTTAGGTCAAGCACCACGAGGGGGTTGGAGGCCCGGCCGGCGAGGATGTTGACGGTCTCGGAGGCAGGCAGGAAGCCATCGGCTACGGCCTCCACCACCACCTCGCCGATGGGGATCCCGCTCACCTGCCAGTTACCCTGCATGGAGGTGTGGGCGGTCTGCTCATCCAGCACCTGGATGCCCGACTCGACGCGCACGGTAACCTCGGCCCCCTGGATGCCCTCCTCGGTGACGTCGTCGCGGACGGTGCCATCTAGGGTCCCCGAGGCCGCTGGATTGCTCACCGGCTGGAGCTGGACCTGGAGATCGCCTGGGGCGTCGAAGCGGAACGCGGCATCGAAGGTTCGGAAGCGGTCGCGGCTCACCGTGACCACCGACTCGGGATCCTCGGGGACGGGTATGCGCTCGATGAAGAAGGAGCCGTCCTCATCCGAGTACACCTCATGGCCCGCCAGGACTACGAAGGCGTTGTCGATGGGAGCGGCCGTGCCCGCCTCGGACACCTGGCCGCTGGCGATGGCCCACTGCTCACCCACCGTGGGCGCGCAGCTCTGGAGCGCCGCTACCAGCACCAGCCCCGCAAGTGCCAGGGGTGGGCAGAGGAACCTGCCGCGGAGGCTCAACGGACCCACACCTCCACGCCGACAGCTCCGCCCATGTGCGGCACTGAGGCACCGTCACCGGGTCCCAGGACGACTCCACCGTCGAGCTCGATCTCACCCGACGCGACCTCCAGGCACACCGCCTCGTCCTTCTGGGAGGCGATGTGCAGCAAGCGACGGCCGCCGGGCCGCACGTCGACCCCCAGCGGTCCCGACGGGCTGTCGACGCTGGCGCGGAGGGTGGAGCCGGGCGGGGGCGGCAGCGCCTCCACGTCCCAGACAAGGTCCAGCGAGGACGTGGACGATGGGAGCCGGCCCAAGACCAGGCGCGCCCTGGCGTCGCCCTGGACCACATCGATCTCGGCGGCCGATCCACCCGCTGATCGGATGCGCTGGGCCGCTGGCGCCCGGGCCTCGCGAGAGGTCGCCTGGGTCGTGGTGCCGCCGAAGGCGATGTTGCAGCCATCGGCCACGATGCACCGCACCCATACGCCCTCCCAGCCGCGAATGGTCTGGGTCTCCTGGTACCCGCCGCTGAGCGGATCGTAGCCGAAGAAGATGCTCCGCACCCAGCCGTTCTGCACCGCCTGGGAGAAGCTGGCCGAGGCGCCGGCTCGGTCGAAGCGCAGTGCGTTGGGTGACACGGTGCCGGCATATGGCAGCCCGATCAGGTTCCAGCCGGGCTCGAGGTGGACCCGGTACGTCTCCTCAAGGGTCAGGGCGTCGGCGTTGAACTCCACGGGCACCGAGCTCTCCGCCTTGAGCCAATACCCGCGGCCGGGCTCGATGGCCGGTAGGTGCGGGTAGAGACGGTACTTGTCCTCGGCCGCGAGCTGAGGGTCCCACGCGGCCAGGAGCACGTCCTCCCGGTCCAGGCCGAGCACTTCCGACTCGTCCAGGCCCACGGGCCAGCCGGGGAAGGACACTAGCATCAGGCCCGACTGTGGCGGCACGAAGGTATGGGTAAGCTGGCCACGCTTCTCCATGGCGTCCACGATGGCGTAATCGAAGTACCCCACGTTGATCTGCCGCTCGATGGTCTCGCCCGACACGTCCTCGAAGCTGAGCCGCAGCTTGCCGGGGGACAGGAATCCGTCACCGACGTGGCCGCGGAAGGAGCCTTGCGTGTACTCCAGCTCCTCGGCCTCGGCCTCGCCCACGGCCACGGTCAGCTTCCCGTCATCCCGGCCGTCGATAGCCCCATATAGGTTGATGCCTTGCGGGTCGGCGTTCAGGTCCAGGTCTTCGCGACGGGAGTTATAGGGGTACAGAATGTGCTGGACCATGGGCGGCAGGGCCAGGTCGATGGTGATCCGCTGCTGGCCCCCGATGTTGAACAGGGAGCCCGAGTACTCCCCGATCCCCGCCGAGCCTCCCGACTCGGGAATGGGGATCTCATAGCCCTCCTGCACGAAGAGGGAGAACTGATGGGTGTAGTCCCAGAACTCGAGGGCGACCCGGCCACCCAGCCCCTCCTCCACGCCCTCGGGCGTTGTGGTGGTGTGGGTCACGAAGAGGGCCACGGCCTCGAAGGTGGGGATCATGCCGACGTACATGCGCTGACCCACGGTCAGGCTCGTATCCAGGGCATACTGAAGCCGGAACCAGTCGTAGAAGCTCCGGCCCTCCACCGCGGGTACGATGGCGGCCATGATGGCCTTGAGGCGCGGCACGTCCCCCGCTACGTCGGGATCGGCATCGAAGGCCGCATAATAGGCCGAGTTGAAGTCGACCATGGCCAGGGGATCCTCCACCAGGAGCTTCATCCACGCGCCGCTGGATAGGGCTAGGCGGGTTACGATCAGACCCGGGAAGCCCGTCTCCCAGATGGAGTCATTGCCCAGCTCTGGGCGGTTCATCAACTCGTACAGGTTCAGGCTGTACTCGGACCGCTCCAGGGTGGGGTCCCAATCGGAGTAGACCGAGGCCATCACCAGGTTGGCGACGGCAAGAACGTGGCCATCCTCCCAGGCATCGTACAGCAGCATGGCGTCATCGCGCATGGCGTGGAGCATGTGCCGGGTGAGGGCGAAAGCCGTGTTCCGGTCATTGTCCGAGAGGGGCGCGAGGAAGATGGTATCGGTGCCCGCATCGTAGACTCCCTCGGCGAAGTTCCGAAGGGCCGGGTCGAGCTCCACGGAGACCTGGTGAGCGAAGGCGGGGGCGCCGTAGAACTGCTTCACGATGGGATAGATCTGGTCGATCAGATCCTCGAGGAGCTCGGTATTCGCGCCGGAGAAGCCGGTCACTGAGAAGGTCAGCTCCCCGCCCGCCTGGCGAGCCCCGGCCTCAGGCACACTGGGGCGAAGCACCCGGCCCTCGCGGATCGGCACCGCCCGCCGGTTGGGCATGAACGCCGTCCCGGGGCTCTTGCGGGTGTGGCGGGCGAGCATCTCGGGGAACCGTCGGGCGGCGGCCAGGCGGTCCGATCGGACGCCCGCCTGGGCGGTGCGGGCGGACAGAGCCGCTCTCATGTCGCCGGGCGCCTCCGAGCGCGGCTCGTAGAGCAGCGCGCCCTTGGGGCCCAGGGTCCGGGTGGCGAAGGGCGTGTTGTCGATGTTGGCGAAGGGGCGCGCCTCGATGGGCGGAGACGGCCCTGCCGAGGGCGCGCACCCGGCGCCCAGGGTGAGCAGCATCGAGGCTAGCGCCAAGATGGCCGTGGCGATGATATGGCTGGGCCGTAGATGCAGAACAACCGCTCCCGTCGGTGGCTCGTACTAGCGTATCAGACGCTCCGAGGGGTTCTCATGTCCCGAACTGTTGATTGCCGCGGCGATGGACGCGATCCTCTACACCGCTCGCCACAACTGCTCGCGGCCCTGCTGGCTCTGCTCCTGGTAGCGGGCCCCGCCGGTGCCCAGCGGGAGCTGCCCAGGCCATCGCCCGAGAACACCCTGAAGGTGTACCTCCTCGATCCGGGCCTGCTCAACCCCGACCTGACGCTGGATGCCAAGGTGGACCGCGCTCGCGACCTACTGCGTCGCATCGATCCCGGGGGGTTGTACGTGGGGGTGGGCGTTGCCCTACCCTATCGCGCCGCGGGCGAAGAGGCCTTCGAGGCCGCTTTCCGTACCCGTATCCCGATTGCCCTTCTCGGTGGCCCGACCACACATCATACCCACGACTGGCTGCCCGCGGAGACCGTCGCCTCGGATCTACGGAACGCCCAATGGCTCGCCGATGGCGCTCTTGGACTGGGGTCTGAGCGCGAGCGGCTCTGGGCGTGCGCCTCGGTGTACGCTTCGGAGATCGTCGCTCACCGAACCGCCGCATCGCGCGGCATGGCCGAGCGGGTGACGAAGATCGAAGCGAGCCATCCGGGGGTTGTCGATCTGGTGGCCGGTCCCCTGGAGCACGGCCTATCCACGGCGGGGTACCCCGACCGGTACGCCGACTACTCGCCATGGACCGTCGCCGAGTTCCGGGACTGGCTAACCCATCGCGGCATCTATGGCCCGGATGGGTCCCGAGCCGGTGAAGGGTGGCCCGGCGGCGCCCATCTCGCCGATGACCCGTCGCCCGCTCGATCGGCCGGTGAGGGCCGGTCCTTCAACGAGGTGTTCGGCACGAGCTTCGAGTCGTGGCACCTGCGGATCCACGAGCCGACGCGCGGCGGGCCCATCGCCGATACCTCCGTACTCTCTCCGGGACCCGGTGATGGCGGCTACCTACGCGGCGGGTTCGATGCCCCACGAGCTCCCAATGCCCTCTCACCACTGTGGGCGGCATGGACTCAGTTCCGGGCCGAGCTGGTCCGGCGCTGGGCCGAGGATCATCTGCCGGAGCTACGCAGCGCGCTTCCCCATGAGGTGAGTGCCGCCGCGGTGGTGCATCTCCCCGGCGACCCCGCTTGGGCCGCCCTCTCCGCGGGGGCTGTCGAGCCCGAGGGCGCCGATCTCGTCCTCTTCGATGGCCGGCCGGCGGACATCCTCCAGGCGGTCGCCGCACGCGACTCGGCCGTTCCCTGGGGCGCTATCGTCGATGTGCCGGTGCCCATGCCCGCCGACTCCTCAGCCCGCGGTTGGCTGGGTCCGCTGGTGGACCGGGGCGCCCGGGTCTTGGTGATCCGAGCCTGGGAGGATTCGTCCGGCGGGTACGGGGCGCTCGCGCTCTCGGATCTGGAGGCCGAGGTCGCCGGTTGGCTCGAGACGATGGATGACCGCCCTCGCGGCGCGAAGCCCGGCGAGCGGTTCGTCCCGCCGGCTGTCCGCGAGGTCGCCGTGGAGCAGCGGGAGGACGGCAACCGGGTGACATGGAGCACCCACCCCTTCGAGGGGATCGCCATCCAGTGGCGCGACTGGCAGCCATTCAGCGAGTTCGCCGTCTCCCGCACCCATCCCCAGCCTCTGCGGCTCGGGACCACTACCGACGCCCACTTCATCGACGCCGATCCCCCGCAAGGGGCGCGCTATGAAGTGCGCGCGCTCGTGCGCTAGGACCCTGGCTCCCTGAGATCCTCGGTCATCACCGCGGTCATGATGTCCTCCTGGGCCCGGTACACGTCGGAGATGGAGCACTCGTATCCGTTCACCATGACGGCGAAGGTCATCAGGCTGCCGTCGGCGCGCGGCGCGTAGCCCGTCAGGCACGACACCCGGCTGAGGCTCCCCGTCTTGGCCGAGACCCGGCCCTCCACCACTCCCCCCTCGAAGCGGCTGCCGAGGGTGCCGTCCACGCCGGCCACGGGTAGGCATTCCTTAAAGACCTCGAAGTGGAGGGACCGGGTCATCTCGGCCAGGTGGAGCGCCAGGAAGCGGGGCGTAAGGTAGTTGTATCGGGACAGCCCGCTGCCGTCGGAGAGGCGCAGCCCGCCCATGGGCATGCCGCGATCCTCCAGCCACTCGCTCAGGTAGGCCATGGCGTCGGCGAAGCGGGCTCCCTTGCCTCGCTCCACCGCGGTGTTCCACACCATCAGCTCGGCCCCCAGGTTGTCCGAGTACTTCAGCACGACCTCGATGGCATCGGCCAGGGGCGCCGAATCCACTCCCGCGACCTCCGTTGTGTCCTCGGGCGCGACCCCGTACCGCACATCGCCCCGCACCTCGACGCCTTGGTCCCTCAGGCGCGCGGCGAGCACGGCGGCGGCGGCCAAACCCGGGTCGACGAGGGCCCGCCGGATCTCCTGGGGCTCGGAGCCCTCGGCGATGGTGCCGGTAACGGTGTACTCGTTCGACTCCAGGGCTCGGTCGATCCATAGCGAGGTCTCGTCATCAGCGGCGACAGTGACCGCCTCGCTGGTGACGCTGATGTCGGCCTCGGGGATGTCCCACGTCACCTCGGCGGGCTGGTCCTCCTGGGTCGGGCTGACGGTGAAGTACACGCGCTGGCGGTTGAGGTTGATGGCGTCGGGCCAGGCTCCGTAGTAGTACAGGAAGTCGTCGGCCGTCCAGCCCGATCGCCACCGGCGACCTTCGAAGCGTGAGACGTCGGCCACGATCCCGCCGGTGACGCGCTCCACGCCCGCCTCGGCGATGGCCTCGGCCAGGTCGGCGAAGGTGGACGCGTAGGTGTAGGGGTAGCCGGAACCGACCAGGTACAGGGGCCCATCGATCACGCCGCCCGTCACCCCTGCCGCCTTCGCCTCGGTCCGGAAGGTATGCTTCGGCCCCAGCATCTCCAGAGCGAAGGCGCAGGATACCGTCTTCATGGTGGACGCCGGCAGCATGGACTTGCCGGCATTGCGCTCGTACAGCAACTCGGACGTGGCGGGGTCGCATACCGCCACGCCCACCAGGGCGGAGGCGAACTCGGGCCTGGCTGCGACCTCGTCGATGGACTCGTGGAGGTCAGCCCGGGCTGGCGCGATGGCGACCAGCATAGCTACAAGCGGCAGTAGGCGGGAAGGTGAGTTAACCCTGGAGCGCAAAATGGGCCTCCTTGCAGTCTGAGGGACCGGCCGCCGAGGGGCGCCGGCGCCACTAACGCAGCGCACTTGGCCTCATTGGCCCGCAACATCCGGGGATCCTCCGTCGTCTGAACCATGCGACCGCGAGGCCGCGGAGACACACGGCGAACGGAGTGAGCTGATGCCCCCATCTTCGATGAGCCTGCGATGCCTGGCCGGGCTGGCCCTGGTGATGGTCGCCATGCCCGCACGGGCCGAGCCCGTCGAGCTGACGTACCTGCCCGAGGTGGGCAGTACGCGGGACTATTCTGTCAAGGTCCAGGGCGAGGTGCGAGTGGGAGAGTCGGGCGCTATGCCTCTGGACTGCTCGGTGCCCGTCCGGGTTCATGTCGCCGAGCGAGTTGAGGACGAGCCCCTGACCCGCCTGCGAATGGTGCTGGGCAAGGCTACCGTGGTGCTGGACGGCCAGCGCCTGCCGTGGCGGCTTGGCGGAGCGGGTTACACGGCGGAGCGGGACCTGCGGGGCCGGCTCGTGGGCGTGAGCAGCCGAGCTCCGGCCATGGCGGCCCGTACCGGCGACTTCGCCGCCCTGTTCCACGACGTACGCTGTGGACTCGTGCTGCCCGAGGAGCCCGTCGAGGTTGGGGACACTTGGACGGTGCACATCGAGGACGAGCCGTTCATCTTCGAGCCCCAACGAGCCGAGCGACGGGATCGCTCGGTGAAGGGCGAGCTGGTATGCGAGCTGACGGACTTCCGCCGGGTCGGCGAGGTGCCGGTGGCGGAGATCCACCTGAAGCTCAACCTCCGCACGAAGAGCGAGGCGGGCGCCGTAACCCTAAGGCAAGAGATGGACCTGGCCCTCGATGCCCGAACGGGCATGGTCATCCGCGGCGAGGGCGACCTGAGCCTGGCGCTGACGGCGCCATCGGGCACCCGCACCGTCTTCGAGAACCTGGAGGTTCAGATCCGCCGGGCCGTTGATGAGCCCGGCGAGGAGGAGGCCCCGGACTCGCCCGAAGATACCGATGGCGGCGATCCCGAGCAGGCCGGAACGCACACACGGGCCGCGGGAACTAAGCAATGACGGGGAGGTTTCTCATGGCCACCAGATGGACGCTGGCCCTCATGGGGCTGGCGATGCTATGCGCGATGCAGGCCCCCGCCCTGGCCGATCTGGACAGGGATACGGTGGATCGCATCAAGGACGCGACGGTGTACATAGACGTGACGAACCGGACCGAGGATGGGGTCGAGGACGGCTCCACGGGCTCGGGATTCGTCTATGACCCCCGGGGGCTGGTGATGACGAACCAGCATGTCATCGATCCCCGGATCGAAGTGAGCCCGAACCGCTATGTGGAGGCCACGGAGCAGGAGGTGGTGGTCACATTCCACCGGGCCACCCCGCTGGAGATGTCTTACCCGGCCACGGTGGAGAGAGCCCATGGCGCCGCCGATCTGGCCGTCCTCAAGCTGCCCGAGGGCAACTACCCTTCACTGGAGCTGGGAGACTCCACCGAGGTCTTCGAGACCCAGACCGTCTACGCCGCCGGACACCCTCTGGGGCTGGACGAGATCTCCATCCGCACGGGGACCATCACCTCCAAGCGCACCTTCGATGACCTGCCTTACCTGGAGCATTCGGTGAACGTGGAGCACGGGAACTCGGGCGGCCCGGTGTTCGACTCCGACGGCCGGGTGGTGGGCGTGGTGTGCTTCACCCTCAGCGCGGCCGAGCAGAACACCAACTTCGCCATCCCCTCCCAGACCCTGGAGCGCTTCCTCCAAGGGACGCTCCCCGAGCCTCAGCTTCAGGGCGGCTCCGACCGGGCGTTCCTCCAGGCCCTGCTCGATGGCACGGAGCTGACCTTCGAGGAGGCCGAAGGCGGGCTGTACCTGGTGCCCTTCGAGAATGACGTGAACGTCGGCGTCAGCGCATCGGAGGACTGGGTCCTGGTGCAGATCTACCTGGGCACGATCCAGGGCACGCCCGAGGAGGTGGCCTATATCCATGAGCAGCTTCTTCGGGCCAACTTCGACTACTACATCGGGAAGTTCGGCCTGGACGAGGACGGCGACCTGTGGGTCGAGCATCACCTCTCGCGAACCGACGTGGGACCCGAGGAGCTGGACGAATGCGTCCGGCTGCTGGCCCGCCTCGGCATCATGTGGCGCGATGGCACACTGCTTCAATGAGTCCTTAACGGGCGGGGTGCCGGCCCGGTAAGATGAGGGGCGCGCGTGAGCCGCGAGAATCCTCGGCCGGAGGTATCGCTGTTGGATAAGCCTAAGGAGGAGCGCACGGGGCGAACCATCGCCGGAGCCGCCTCGGTGATCGCCCTCATGCACCTCAGCGCCCGCGCCGTGGGGTTCGTCGAGCAGATCCTGCGCGGCAAGTACTTCGGCACCAGCCACCGGGCCGACGCCTACGAGGTCGCGTCCAAGGTACCCGCCACCATCTTCTACGGCTGCGAGAAGATCCTCAACCCCTCCTTCATCCCCAGCTTCATCGACATGAAGCAGAAGGAGGGCGAGGGGAAGGCCTGGCAGCTCGCGGGCACCACGCTCGCCATTCAGGCGGTCATCCTTACAGCCCTGGTTCTGGCGGGCCGAGCCTTCAGCGAACAACTCGTCCAGGCCATCGCCCCCGGCTTCTACCCCGATCAGGGCGGCAGCGAGCACAAGGTTCAGATGACCGTGAACCTGATGAGGATCGTCTTCATCGCCGTCTTCTTCCTGGGCATCTCCTCGACCACGTACTGCATCCTCAACGCTTTCAAGCGTTTCGCCACGCCGGCCTTGGGCGATGTCCTCTGGAAGGTCGGAACCGTCGCCGGCCTGCTCATCCTCTACGGCCGGCTGGATGTGTACGCCATCGCCCTGGGGTTCCTCGCCGGGGCGGTCTTGAAGCTAGGAACTCACGTGGCAGCCCTGGGCCGGTGGCTCGCGCGGCTTCGGATCGGCGACGCCATACGGCATCCCATCTTCAAGCGTATGCTCCTGCTGATGCTCCCCATGGCCTTCGGGTTCGCCTACTCCGAGGCCAGGCAGCTCTTCGATATACGCTTCGCTTCGGAGCTGGAGAAGGGCGCTGTCGCCGCCCTCAACTACCCTCGCCGCGTGACCGACCTGCCCTACCAGATCGTCGCGTACGCCCTGGGCATCGCCCTGTTCCCTTTCCTTTCTGAGTACGCTTCGAGCGGCAGGATGGAGGACCTGAAGAGCCTTCTGCTCTCGTCGCTGCGGATGCTGGTCTTCATGTTCGTGCCGGTGACCGTCGCGCTGTTCGTCCTCGCTGAGCCCACCATTCGGGTCATCTACCAGGCGGGGGAGTTCGATGAGAACTCGGTGAGGCTCACCACTCCGGTGCTTGAGTTCTACGCTCTGGGGATGCTGGCCCAAGCCCTGGAATGTGTGATCCTCCAGACTTTCTACTCCCTGAAGAACACCCTGGTACCCACCATCATCGGTTTCTCCACCTCACTGCTGCATATCGGCCTGGCCTGGTGGTTCGTTCAGACCATGAGCCACACCGATCCCCGCGGCCTGGCTCTGGCCTACACGCTAGCGCGGTCGGTGAAGGTGGTCCTTGCCTTCGTCATCCTCGCGGTCATCCTGAAGGGGCCATCCCTCAAGGGCCAAGGCGGATTCGTCCTCAAGATAGCCGGCGCCACGGCGACCATGGCCTTCATCATGTACCTCGTCTACCAGCAGGTGGTGGCCGTCCGGCCCATGGAGGGTCGCGTGGACGGCATGATCGTCTTCATGGCGTGCGCGGCGGTGGGCGCGGTGGTCTACCTAGGCGCGTCCTGGATGCTGCGGGTCCCGGAGGTCAGTGACGCCGTCGCCGCTGTACGGAAGCGCCTGAGACGCCGGAAGTCCGAGGGCGAGGGCTAGTCCTAAACCATCTCCATCTCGATGGTGACCTCGGTGCCAAGACCGGCGCCGGGGCTGTGGATACTCAAGCTGCCGCCGGGTATCGCTCGCAGGATGTCTCGGGCATTGGCCAGACCGGTGCCGCGTCCCCTGCCCTTAGTGCTCACAACAGCACCCGACTGTAGCTGGTGTAACAGGTGCACCGGAATGCCCGGACCGGTGTCCCGTACGGTGAACCGGGCCATTCCGTCCTCGGCGCTAGTCAAAATGGTGATGATGCGCTCTCCGCTTGGGTGAGCGCCTTCGTCGTCGCCGAAAGCCTCGACGGCATTGCGTACGATGGAGCTGAGGATGTCGATGACCAAGTCGGGATCG
The DNA here is from genome assembly GCA_014730065.1 of Armatimonadia bacterium. Taxonomy (GTDB): domain Bacteria; phylum Armatimonadota; class Zipacnadia; order UBA1398; family UBA1398; genus UBA1398. The sequence continues at coordinate 22,170 of WJIW01000191.1, forward strand.
GCACAGACCCTGGCGGTTCGGGCGCCCGCATGCTCCAGCCGGATCTCGGCGCCCCGTCCTCGGGCCGCGGCGTCCATCTCGTACGCCACGGCTCGCGCGATGTTGCCTACGTCGTACCGAACGAGAACGGCCCGTAGCCGGCTCAGCAGGCCATCATCCCCAGCCAGGAGGCCATGGAGGCCATGGAGCTGTGATTCCGCCATGGCCACCAGCTCATCGGGCGGAGGGCTGCCCGACACCTCGTACTCTTCCCACCTTCCACCCGTGCGAAGCACGTCGTCAGCTCGGGCGACGACGGCGCGAGTCATCTCCAGCAGGTCAGTGACCAGGCCAGTGAGCCGCGCTGTGGGCAGGCGGGTGGCGGCCCTCTCCGCGCCGATCAAGGGCGCCGTCAGCTCGCGAATCTCAACCGCCAGCTCCAGGGCGCGGCTGGAGTGGCGAGAGAGGGCCGTCAGGTTCTGAGGCTCCAAGCAGTAACTCACCGCCTCCCTGTCCGGGCCTTCGGCCCCCGGCGTGGGGAGGATCGTTGCGGTGTTCTTCAGGGCATGCACCGATCCGTACAGCTCGTCCAAGAGAAGCAGCGCGCGCTTCAGCACCCCCGGCTCCCATCCGAGGGAGGCAGCTCGGCGGGCCGCGGCGAGAAGTGACGTCCACTGCTTAACCCGCGGCCACGCCGCCATGAGCGCGACAGAGGCGATGGCGGCCGCGATGCCGGCGAGGAGCGTCCACCGAGTCAGCCGCTGGCGGTGGATCCGGTCGATCGCCGTGGGGATGGAGGCGATGGGGTCGCCCTCGGGTATGCGGGGCCGGACCAAGTAGACGGTGCCGCCGGAGTAGTAGGCCACATCGCGCTCCGACTCACCCCACCACACCAAGGCCTCCGCACCGTGGGCAAGAGGGGCCATCTGGCCCGAGCTTGGCTGTACTAGGGTCACCTCGTAGAGTCCCGACACGGGCCCGTAGGGTGCCGGCGGTGCTTTCTCGTGGTCACCCACGGTGCGGCGAAGCGTGACCATGGTCAGGCCGCGAGGCGACCAGCTCGGCTGGAACAGGCCCTGCTGCTGATCGACCTCGCTCTTCCATAGGTGCCTCCCCGACGGATCGGACAGGTACAATCCCGAGCGGCTCACGCAGAGGGAGACCGGTGCGAGGGGATCGGCATAGGCTCCGCCCCGGGCCGAGCCACCCCAAGGGTGCCAGCGCCTGCTCAGTGGTGCGTCGCTGAGGAAAAACACACTGCATGAGAAGGCGATCGTGCAGCCATCGGGTGTCCAGGAGGCTCCGCTCACCAGCGGGGACATGGGCCTCCCCACCACATTCAGCGGTGGGCCCCACATCCGCCCAACGGCCGCCCATGCATCCAGCATCGCGCCGTCGCCGGTGATGCAGACCGCGTCGCCACTGTCCCGATGGTGGATCCAAAGGTCGCGGCGAGGAGGGAGGCGCAAGTCTCCGGCGCCCGTCTCCCGTACGAAGGCAATCATGGTCCCATCGGGCGACCACAGGGGGTCACTATCGATGCCCTCGCCCTCGGTCACCCGATGGATCGGGCCATCGGGCAGGGATTTGATGAACAGGTCGCCACTGATGCACACAGCGACCTCCCGCTCGTCGGGCGACGGCGCGGCGTCAACTAGGCCGGGCGCGGACAGAACGGTGGTCTGGGAGAAGTCGGGGGCACGGGCCATGCGAACCTCACTCATGTCGCCCCTTCGTCCCATCACCGCCAGCGTCTCGCCGCTGGACGACCAGCTCGCCGTGGAGCCTGGCCCGGTGTCCGGTAGAGGCGTCTCTGTACCGCCATCCAGATCGGCAACCGCCAGTCCCTCGCGACGCCGCAGCACGAGGTAGCGGCCGCCCGGTGACCAGGCAACGGGATCACCCGTCAGGCCAGTCACGAGAGGCACTGGATCATCGGCGCGCTCGCCCATGAGATCGAGGGCCTCCAGCTCCATCAGGCGAGTTAGCCGGGCGGTCCCGGTAACGGGGGTGTACGCGCACAGTGTCTCCAGATACCCGTCGGAGTCGGGATCGGCCGGTACCCATGCGCTGGGCATGGCGTCGCCCAGGTCGATGGGGTTGACCCGGCGAGAGGGGTAGAGGTCGACGACGAAGGCCTCGTCACCGCCCTGGGCCATGATCTCATGGGCCCCATCCCCATCGAGGTCAGCGATGGCTCTGAGGTCTGTGTAGCGGCGCCCCAAAGGAATGTCATCCTCCAGGGTCAGGTGCTCATCGAAGACCAGAACCCGTCCCATGGAGCCACCGACGATCTCCAGGACCCCATCACCGTCCACGTCGCCGACCACGATGGGGTCGCTCATGGGGACGTCCAGGATGCGGTCACGCAAGGTGCGGCCCGTGGCGGGATCGAGGATGCTGAGCCGGGCCCCAGCCTCCCCCGTGATGCCGCTTGTGGAGGAGCTGAGGCACACCAGCTCCATGCGTCCGTCCTGTCCGAGGATGTCGCATGGGAGGGCCCGGCAGTACCAGCCATAGCGCTCGTCAGGCCGGGGGGCACCTTCGGGTCGGTCCGGCTCGATGCACCAGATCTCCCTGCCCCGGCTGTCCAGCAGCAGCAGATAGACGTGCAGATCGTCCCGCGTCACCATCCGGCCCTTGGCATCGGGGACCTCGGCGAAGTACCTGTTGCCATGAGCGTTGCCTGCGATGAGTAGCTCCAGACCCGGCGCATCGGTCAGATCGACGGGCACCACGTACGGGTGTAGGGGGTGAATGCGCGTCCAGTCCCGCTCCCAGGTGACGGTGTCGATGGCCGCGATATGTCGCTCAAGGGCCCGGTGCCCCGGGCCTCCGGGCGGGGGAGTGGTGGCGACGGCGATGATCAGCTCCGCGTTGCCATCGTCATCGATGTCGGCACAGCCCGTCGGGCGGAAGACGTTCAGCTCCTCACCGGGCACCGCTGGGCGATCCACGGCCTGGCGGATGACGCGATCCCCGTCACCATCGACGTTGATCACATGAATGGCCCGCGCGCCTTCGCTTCTCCCCTCGGGGGTCAGCGGGTCACGCTTCACTGCGTGGGTGGCGGCGATGATCTCCAGGGCGGGGTCGTTGTCCACATCGCCCAGGATCACCGTCCCGACCTGGTGGGGTAGAGTACGACTCCACCGGACCTTACCGGCCGCGCTGTAGGCCTTCAGCTCGCGGCCCGTGCTCAGTACGACCTCACGCTCGCCGTCACCGTCCACATCGCCCACGAGGGGATTGTCGCCCTCCAGCACCGCCGAGAACCGCATGCCCACCGAGGAGCCAACGGCCACAGGTGGCCTTGGGAACGCCGGCAAGCCGTAGGGCGCAAAGGAGGGGTTGAGCCAGAGGCCATCGCTCATCTCGGGACAAGGGGGATGCCACTGGTCGGCGAGCTCCGCCGGAGCGATCCCACTGGCGACCAGAAAGGCCAGGGCGGTCAGCACCCCGGTGCTTCCCAGTGCCGTTTGCAGGCGGGCGTGACGCGAAAGATGGCTTGGGCCCACGTTGATCCTGTCCCCCCGGACCGCGTTGCCGGCCGCGCACGGCGGCCTTGAGTGATCTTCGGCAACTCCCATCGGAATGCCTGCGTCCGGCCCGGGCCCGCGGGAGGCCCCGGGGGCCGTGGAGGGCAGGGAGGCCATCGGGCGGAATGTGGTCGCGCGCACTCCGGTCGCCCGTGCGCGCGATGCAGCCCATGGCAGGGGGCCTGCTGGCGACCGATCACAGACGGGAAGAAGGGGTGTCACGTGGGCATCGACGCGACGGCGCTGGTAGCGCTGTGTGATTCGGTGGGGGTGGCCACTGCCTGCGGCCCACCCTTGGGATGGGTAACCGAGCGGCTGCCGGGCTGGCAGCGCCACGTCGAGCCCGACGGCTTCGCGTTCCATCGCGCCCCGGGGGCCGAGCTCGCCGACATTCGCGTCGTCTACCTCTGCCACGTTGACGAAGTGGGCGCATGGATCGGCCCCAGCGCCGGTGGCGATGGCGCCTTCCTGGCCGCACCCTTCGGACTCACGCCCGCCTCCCTGGCCGGGGCCGACCTGGTCGCGCAGGACTACCTCGATGAGACGGGCGCCACCACTCGCCCGGCCCGAGCCGAGGTGCGGATGCAGCGGGGGCCCAGAGCCCGCGGTCTGCGCTGGCTGGGCCGCCGGGTCCATCACCATTTCGCCAGCATGGTCGCCGACCAGCTTGTGGTCCATGCAGAGCACCTGGGGCCCTTCGAGGCGGTCTGCACCTTCCGGGGCGAGGGGCTGGTCGATGGGGAATACGTCGTCGCCAAGGCCATCGATCCCCGGTCCACGGTCTTCGCCATGACCGAGGCGGCAAGGCGCCTCGCACGGGCCGACACGGCTTGCCTGTTCTACATGGCCGAGGAGTGCTCGACGCCGTCCGTGCGAAAGGCCGCCCGCTTCCTGCAAGATCAGCTTCCGGCTCTGCGGTTGATCGTGTCCGGTGATTCGGTGGAGATCGGATCCGTGATCCCGTCGGCGCCTGAGAGCACGGCTGTCATGCGGCTGCGCGAGAAGACCGACTTCATCGACCCCAACATCGCTCTCAGGTTACGGGACCGCCTGCGAGGCGACGGCATGGAGCTGCCCGTCGTAGCCGACTCCAGGGCATCGAAGACTCACTTCGTCTCGTGGGTCGCCCCCACGGTTTCCATGGGCATACCAGCCCGGGGCCAGCACACCCCACGCACCCGGGTGCACCTCGCGGCGATCGAGCATGCCATCGAGGTACTGACGCGGATTCCCTCTCTCCTGGGATGAGTGCGACACCCCGGCGCGAACCCTGCAACGGAGGAGGTGTCACACCGGTCGGGGGGAAGGTCTAACTGTAGGTCTGGCCGCTCGACACCGATTCATCCGGACCCGCCCCGGCACTCGGCAACGTGGGCAGAGGGGAAGCTCGGGAGGCGCGTCCGACGAGGCCCGGCGATCCGAGGCGACACGGGTCGCGCTACCCCTCGCTGATCGATGACCATCGAGATGGCATCAAGGAAGGGGTAGGGCATGCTCAGACGCAGGCTGCGCCAACGGGATCTGGCCATCGGAGGGCTGTTGGGGGTTGCGGCCGTCGCCGTCCTTCTGATCGCCAACCTGGGCAACTCCTCCGATAGCGTCATCGCCGCCGCCGACCCAGCGACCCTGGCGATCACCGCCCAGGACGGCGAGCCGGTCCAGGCGCTGTCGGCCATCGACGATGGGCCTGGGCAAGGCGAAGTGCCCGACGGCGACCTGGAAGTCGTCTTCCACCGGCCCACCTCCGAGGCACCGTACCACAACCAGATCCAAGTGGGCTTCGATGCGCCCCTGATCCCGCTCTCAAGCATCGACGATGAGAGCCGCCAAGAGGCCCTGTCCCACTTCAGCCTCAACCCGCCGGCCCCCGGCACCTTCCGGTTCGTCGGCCCACAAGCGGTGGTGTTCTCGCCCGAGACCACCTTCCCGCCGGCCACCCGCTACACGGTGACCATCTCCGAGGGCCTGACCGATGTCCATGGCCGCCAACTCGCCGAGGCCTTCACCTGGCAGTTCCATACGGCCATGCTGCACCTCAGCTTCCCCGATCGGCGGAACTCCGATGGCGAGAACCTGGACCTGGAGCCCGAGCTGGTCCTGGAGAGCAGTGGCGCGCTCGATCTGGGCTCACTCCGGGAGCGCATCAGCCTCGTGCGGGTGACGGACGATGATGGCACCGAGCCCGTGGACGTCCGGTGGACCGTCAAGGCCGACGCCGATAACCCGCCGGCCGTCCAAGAACCTGGTACCTATCGCAGGGACTACGTCTACCACTTGGAGCCCACTCAAGTGCTGGAGAAGGCGACCGACTACCGGATTCGCATTGCCGCCGGAGTGCGGCCCGACCATCCGGGTGAGCCAACAGGCAGCGGTACCACCTTCGACTTCAGCACCTACGGCCCCCTCGCGTTCGAGTTTGACACGGACAAGAACGGGGGCCGTTGGCATAAGGATGAGTACTTCATCCGGCCCACCACCGACCTGGACAAGGACACCCTCGAGGGCGAGATCCTTCTCGACCCGCCCATTGAGGGCGAACCGGTTTGGAGCCATGGCCACAGTAGCCTGCTGTACCTCGCCGATGGCGAGCTGCGCCCCGACACTGAGTACACGGTGACCGTGGGTACCGGCGTTCGAGACGTGCACGGCCAGCGTCTATCCGAGCCATGGACCCACACCTTCCGTACATCACACCTCCGAACCCGCATCCAGGTCGACCAGGGCCTCCAGCTTGTGACGCCGCGCACGGAGGCCCTTCTGCCCTTCCGCGCCGTGAACCCCGGCGGCGTGTCGGTGAGTCTGCTTCCGGTACCGGCCGAGCGCTTCGCCGAGTGGGCCCTGGGCCCCGACATGCACCGCACGTCGGAGATCATGGAGCAAGGCGCCGCCCGCGTGCGGCAGTTCGTCGAGGAGTACGATGAAGACGCCGTCGAAGTGCGGGACGTCCCCTTCGGGCGAGTCCTCAACGACGCCGGACGGGGGCTGGTGGTCTTCGACCTGGAAGCCAGTCGCCGGGTGCCCAGCGGCTCGCGGCCGGTGAGGGGCGCGGGCGCCATTCTCCGCACCAACTTGGCCCTTCATGCCCGCATGCTCCCCTCGGAGCTGCACGTCATCGCCACCCATCTGACCGACGGCTCCGCCGCCTCGGGCTGCGATGTGGAGGTCTACTACGATCCCGAGGACGAGGGCGACGCCGAGTTGATCGCCACCGGCCGCACCGACGGCGACGGCTGGCTGAAGATCCCCGCCGAGGAGCTTGGGGTGCGGGCCACTGGCGAGAGCTTGCTTAGCTCCCGGCCGGAGGAAGCCGCGATCGTGGTATCCGACGGTGATGACTTCGCCTTCCTATGCGCCAGCGGGCCGCTGCGGACCCGGGTCGGGGGGTACTACACGTGGGAGTCCTCCGAGCCACTGGGTCTGGGCGACATCTTCAGTGACCGGCAGCTCTACCAGCCGGGCGATGACGTGTCGCTCAAGGGCGTCCTCCGGGTCCGCCGGGGCGGGCTCATCGAGACGCCAGATGCCATGCCCCTGGACGTGACCCTGGAGACGCCCACAGGCGTCGAGCGCGACCTCGGGCAAGTGACCACCGATGAGTACGGGTGCTTCTCCTTAGAGGTCACGCCCGAGCCCGGCGACCCACTGGGCTACTACGACGTCGTTGCGCGCAACGAGTCCACCGGCGTGTCCATTACCGGCAGCTTCCGACGGGCCGACTTCAACCCACCCCGCTACAAGACGGACCTCAGCACCGAGCAATCCGTCTACACCGTCGGTGAGCGGATCAATATGGAGCTTCGCTCCGAGTACCTCTTCGGGGCCCCGCTGGCCGGCGGAGGAGGGCAGTTCCGGGTCAACATCCGAGGCTCGAGCTTCCGGCCCGACGGCTGGCCCGGGTTCCAGTTCTCCATTCCCTCGTGGATCGCCGATGAGCTGAGCGGACGCGAGGCCCCCGAGAAGACCCTCGTGGATGAGACCCGGGAGCTGGACGATGACGGCTTCGCGTCGGTGTCCGTGCCCGTGGTCGCCGAGGACGTGCCGGTCACCATGGCCTACGAGTTGTCGGTGGGAGCCAGCGACGTATCAGGCCAGACCGTGGGTGATGCCAAGACGGTCACGGTCCTGCCCCATGGCCGGATTACGGGGGTTCGCCTTGGCTCGGGCTTCGTCAGCGCTGGCTCTCCATGCACCGCCCAGGTCATCGCGGTCGACCCCCAGGGCGAGGCCCTGAGCGGTGTGGCTCTGGAAGTGGAGCTGCTCTCGCTGGATTGGGTCGAGAAGGAGATCGAGGACGAGGACCGCGTCTACACCGAGTGGGTGCTGGAGCCCGAGGTCGTCGCCACCGAGCGCGTGCGCAGCGACGACGAGGCCGTAACCGTCGAGCTTACTCCCTCTTCGGCGGGCAGCCACCTGGTGGTGGCGAGGCTTGCGGGCGTTGAGGATCCCGGAACCGAGGGCGCGGCATGGCTCTACGTGACCGGTACCGACATCTCCGAGGGCAAGCCCGGTATCGGACTGGACATCTACGTCGATCGCGATGAGTACCAGGTCGGCGACGAGGTGCAGGTCGCCATCGAGTCACCCTTCGATGAGGCCCGGCTCCTGCTGAGCGTGGAGCGGGAGAAGGTCTTCGAGCAGCAGTCCGAGGTGGTTGGTAAGGGCATCGCGACCTACAGTTTCACGATCACCGACGAGATGATCCCCAACCTGTACGTCCATGCGATGCTCACCGAGATGGGTCCCGAGGACGGCAACCTCTTCGGGGACCCCGACAGCACCCCGTACCGCCGGGGCAGTGAGGAAGTCAGCGTGTCTCGGGACAGCCACCGGCTCGATGTCGAGGTGCTGCCCCATGACGACGAGTGCCGCCCGGGGGACACGACCACCGTGGACTTCCGTGTCGAGGATCACCGCGCGCGCCCGGCGCCTTCGCAGCTCACCGTCATGGTCGTCGATGAGGCGATCCTCCAGATGAACGGCTACCGCCCGCCGGACCTGGTCCGCTGGATCTTCCGACACCGGGGGCACAGCCTGCACATGCTCGACAATCGACCGTGGGTCGTCCACGCCGAGGAGCACCTCAAGCCGCCGCCCAAGGGCTGGGGATATGATGGCGGCCCGGGCGGCGCCGGTACGCCCGGCACCTACCTGCGCGAGGACTTCGAGCGGCTCGCCTACTTCAACGCCGACCTGCGCACCGACTCCCAAGGCCACGCCTCGTGCGAGTTCGAGCTGCCCGACAGCCTGACCACATGGCGAGTCCTGGCCGTGGCGGTGGGCCGGGAGAACGACTTCGGCCAGGGTGACAACACCTTCGTCGTCAACCAGCCGCTGATGCTCAACGGCCTGCTGCCCCGGTTCGCCCGGGTCGATGATGAGATCACAGCGGGGGTCTCCATCAACAACCAGACTGGCGGGCCGGGCCATGCCACGGTCCAGCTCACAATGCCCAAGGGCGAGGAGCTGCTGGAAGGCGACAGCGCGGAAGATACCGTGGGGATCGCGCCCAACCGAACGGCGGCGGTGCGCTTCCCCCACGTCGCCCGGGGCATGGGCGAAGCGGCGCTGGAGTTCGAGTGCGTGTTCGAGGGCGATGGCATCCGCGAGGTGGACCGTCTGCGACTGCCCCTGATCGTCGAGGAGCCGGCGTTCCTGGAGACGGTGGCGGTGGCGACCGAGATAGGCAATGCCCGCACCTTCCCCATCGAGCTGAGTGACCTCATGCGCCAGGACGTGGGCGCGGTCAACGTATCCCTCAGCTCCACCGCCTTCGGCAACCTGGCGCCCGAGATCGAGTACCTCATCCGCTACCCTTACGGCTGCGCCGAGCAGGTGGGCTCCATCGTCTATGGCCTCCTCGCCGCCGAGGAGCCGATGCGCCGGTACGGATTCGAGGTGGAGCCTGAGGAGCCGCTGGCCGACATGGTTCAGGCGGGGATCAGCGACATCTTGGCCTGCCAGACCTATAGTGGCGGCTTCAGCTACTGGGCGGGATCGGACCATGCGAGCCGGTGGCTGTCCTGTTACATTGCGGTGGTTCTCGCCGAGGCACGGGACCACGGGTACTCGGTGCCCGAGGACGCTATGGAACAACTCGCGGGCTACCTCGAGAGCACTCACGTCCATGACCTACCGCGGCGTAGCCTGCTTCACTTCCGGTGCCAGCAGGCAGTCGCGCTTTCGGCCCTGGGCCATGAGTACACGGAGCATTACGGCACCCTGGTCCAAGGGAGCGACGAGCTCTCGCTCATCGACCGGATGCGTCTGGCCCGGGTACTTTCGCGAAGCCCCGAGTGGCGCGGGGAGGCCACGGAGCTGTACGAGGACGTGCAGGAGCGGAGCTGGATGACCGCGCGGGGAGTGCAGATCCAGGACTCCGGCGTATCCTCGCTCTTCGGGTTCTACTCCGACAGCACTGCCGCGCTGACCGCCGAGGGTCTACAGCTCAGCCTGCTTATGGAGCCCGCCGGCGAGCGGCCCGCCATGATGGCCAGCTCCCTGGTGAGCCGCCGGGAGCATCGCCGATACCGCACCACCTACGGATCGGCCCAGGTGCTTCACGCGCTTTCCGAGTACATGGAAGCCCGGGAGGCCACCCCGCCCGACTTCACCGCACTGCTGGAGCTGGATGGGGCCGAGGAGACCTCCATGGCTTTCCAGGGCTTCGAGCTGGGCCGCCGTACCTATGCCGTCCCGCTATCCGAGCTGGGCCTCGGCACCCACCAGCTCACGATCCACAAGAACGGAGCGGGCAGCCTGTACTCCACCGTGGAGCTGGAGTACGCCCCCGCCGGCGAGACCGACCCGCGGTGCGAGGGCTTCTTCATCGAGCGCACCATGACCAATATGCGCACAGGCCAGGTCATCGATGGCGTGGATGATGAGATTCTCGTCGGCGACATGGTGCGGGTCGAGCTGATGGTGAACAGCCCGCAGGATGCGCCCCAGGTCGTGGTGGAGTCGCCGGTGCCCGCCGGTCTTGAGCCCGTCGACACGAGCTTCGCCACCACGCCCCAGTGGGCCGGGGAGGGGACTTCCAGCACGTGGCGCTGGGATCCCTTCAACCGGATCGAGCGGCACAAGGACCACATCGCCCTCTTCGCCCAGGCCGTGCCCCCGGGGGTGTACTCCCACGAGTACGTGCTCCAGGCGACCAACCCCGGCGAGTTCTCATACCCCGCCACTCGTATCTACCGGATGTACGAGCCCGAGGAGTACGGCGCCACGGGCTCGAGCCGGGTGCGCGTCGGGGAGAGTTAGGATGCGGCCCCGTGATCCTTCGGAGACCTCGAAGACACGGGGCCGACGCTCCTCCTGGCGCCGGTTGATGAAGTGGATCCTGGGACTCGTCGCTGCCCTCGGCCTGTCGGTGCTCGCGCTGTGGGTGTCGGCGCGCATGGACCCCCTCACCGCCGGCGATCTGGAGTCCGAGGGCGGGCGGCTCGTCCATTTCACCGACCGCTCGGGCGAGCCCATCGGGAGTGTCTTGGTCGATGGCGAGCGTGCCTGCCAGCCCGTGACCCTCGACCAAGTCCCGGCCCATCTCACCCAGGCCCTCATCGCCGCCGAGGATCAACGCTTCCGCGAGCACGGCGGCGTGGACGCGAGGGCTTTGGGGCGTGCGGCGCTCCAGAACCTGAAGGCCCGATCGATCGTTTCCGGGGGCTCGACCCTGACCATGCAGCTCGCCCGCATGCGGAAACCCAAGCCCCGCACCCTCTGGAACAAGATCGTCGAGGCACGCACGGCCTGGCGGCTCGAAGCCGGGATGAGCAAGGACGAGATCTTGGAGACGTATCTCAACCGAGCACCCATGGGGAGCAATCTGGTGGGTGTGGGGATCGGCGCCGAGGTCCACTTCGGCCGCGACATGTCCGAGCTGAACCTCGGCCAATGCGCCGCCCTAGCCGCCATCCCCCAGGATCCCGAGGCGAATCTCCCCGGCACCCCTCACGGCGAGGAGCGCCGCTCGTACATCCTGGAGCGAATGGTCGAGGACGGCTACATCACCGCCGAGGAGGGCGAGCTGGCAGCGAAGAGCCGCGTCGAGGCCCGCGGTGACCACGCGCCATTGGCAGCGTACCACCTGATGTTCCGGGCCATCGAGGACGCGCCCGCGGACGCGGTCGCTCTCGAGCTGACCATCGACAGCGACGTCCAGCGGATGGTCGCCGGACAGGTACGCCGCATCGTGGGTGAGCTGGAGGCCCAGGGCGCCACCAACGCCGCGGCCCTCGTTGTCGACAACGACACGGCCGAGGCGCTGGCGTACGTGGGCTCGGCGGAGTACTTCGATGACGAGGCGGGGCGGGTCGACGGCGTGCGGGCTCTTCGGCAGCCGGGGTCGACCCTGAAGCCCTTCGTATACGCCTTGGCGCTGGAGTCCGGCTACACCCTCGCCACGCCCCTGCCCGACGTTCCCGCCTCCTACCCCATGGCGCCGGGCCAGTGGTACGAGCCCGAGAACTACTCCACTACCTTCCACGGCCCGGTACGGCTCCGGGCCGCCCTGGCGAACTCCTACAACCTGCCCGCCTGTCATGTGGCGGTGAAGGTCGGTGTGCCCGAGGTGCTGCGGACCCTCCATCGAGCGGGCTTCGAGTCCCTGGACCAAGACGCCGACTACTACGGGCTCGGGCTCGTCCTCGGAGGCGGCGAGGTGACCCTGTACGAGCTGGTGCGAGCCTACTCCGCCGTGGCAAGGGGAGGCGAGCTGAGGCCGCTGTTTGCCTGGTCATCTGTGGAGGGGGAACCGGGCGATGACTCCGCGGAGCGGTCCCAGGTATGCGATCCCCTCACCGCGTACCTCATCACCGACGCGCTCTCCGACTCGGCGGCAAGGGCGCCCTCCTTCGGCGCTTCGTCGCCCCTCGATCTGCCCTTTCCCTGCGCGGCGAAGACGGGCACCTCATCGGGGCACCGGGACAACTGGTGCATCGGCTACACCCCCGACTACACCGTGGGCGTGTGGGTGGGGGACTTCCGGGGCGAGCCCATGCACGATGTATCGGGCATCTCCGGCGCGGGGCCTCTCTTCGGCCGCATCATGCTCCATCTCTACCAGGGGCACGCCGAGCCCGAGCCGCCCGAGCGGCCCAGCGGGATCGTGGAGCGCCCCGTCTGCAGCCTGTCGGGAGCCGCGCCCGGTCCTTACTGTCCTCACCATGTTCGGGAGCTGCTTAGGCGCGACAGCCTTGCCGGCTACGAGTCGAGCACCTGCGACTGGCACCGGCTTGGCCCGGACGGAGAGATCCGCGCCGTGGTGCCCGAGGAGTTCCGGGTTGAGGGCGGGGCGTGAGGCTCGCTTATAGCGCCTCCCTCAGCGCCTTCAGCCGCTCCAGCGCTTCCTCTTCCAAGACCCGGGCTGCGCGGATGCGCTCCGCCAGCTCCGCGCGGTAGGCGGGATCGAGGATCTTGAGCCGCTGAGGCCGTCGGCCTCCATGATGCGGGACACCTCCGAGGTTCGCTGGGTTTCCTCTGCTCTCATAAGCGGACCTGGTAGGGACCGGCCCCCACTCAGCCGAAGCCCCGGAGCCGAGACCCATCGACCAAGGAGCCCGCCATGCCACCCATCCCCGCTTCGCTGCTGCTGTGCTGTGGACTCGTGAGCGCCGCCAACGGTGCCCAAGCCGACATCACCGTTCGGGTCGCCTGCGTCGGAGATAGCATCACCTTCGGCGCGGGCGTGGAGCCACGGGAGCGCTCGTGCTATCCCGCTCTACTGGGCCACCTTCTCGGCGAGGGCTACGAGGTCCGGAACTTCGGGGTCAGCGGCGCCACGGTTCTCTCCCACGGCGACCTGCCCTACATCGACCAGCCCGCCTGCCGGCAGGCGCGCGAGTGGCAGCCCCACATGGTCGTCATCATGCTCGGTACCAATGACACCAAGCCCCACAACTGGGAGCGCCGCGGCGCTTTCGTCGATGACTACACCGACCTGGTGGAGTCCTTCCAGGCCC
>WJIW01000192.1 GCA_014730065.1 Armatimonadia bacterium
CGCCGACGACGGCCCGGTCACGCAAGATGAACCGCAGTGGATCCAGCTCTTCGATGGCGAGAGCCTGGATGGATGGACACCCAAGATCAAGGGCCATGAGCTGGGCGAGGATCCCAAGGGCACCTTCCGGGTCGAGAATGGCCTGCTGAAGGTCTGCTACGACGAGTACGATGAGTTCGGCCGCGAGTTCGGCCACCTCTTCTATGGGAAGCCCTTCTCCAGCTACATCCTGCGGCTGGAGTACCGCTTCGTCGGTGAGCAGACCCCCGGCGGCCCCGGCTGGGCCTTCCGCAACAGTGGCGCCATGCTCCATGGCCAAGCGCCCGAGACCATGGGCATCGACCAGGACTTCCCCGTCTCCATCGAAGCCCAGCTCCTGGGCGGCAGTGGCGAAGGTGAGCGGTCCACGGCCAATGTCTGCACACCGGGAACGAACATCGTTTTCGACGGCGAGCTGTGGACCCAGCACTGCACCAACTCCGAGTCCGAGACTTACCATGGCGACCAGTGGGTAACCGTCGAGCTGGAGGTCCACGGCTCCGACGAGATCATCCACCGGGTGGAGGGCGAGGAGGTCCTGCGGTACGAGAGCCCCCAGCTCGACCCGGGGGATGGCAACGCCGCCGCCTTGATCGAGGCCGCGGGGGGCGAGGTGCTGCTGAGCGAGGGGTACATATCGCTACAAGCGGAGAGCCACCCTCTGGAGTTCCGACGGGTCGAGCTGCTGCCTTTGGAGTAGGGGCTGGCCCGGCGCGGTGGGCAGACCGAATTGCCTGCGCTATAATGCCGGCTCATCCCACCCATGACCCGGAGGGCTCACCGTGGTGTATCCCGTACAAGTCTCCGTAAGCCTCAAGCCCGGCGTGCTGGATGCCGAGGGCAAGAACGTCCAGAAGTCCCTCGAGCTACTCGGCATCGCCACCGAATCGGTCAAGTCGGTGAAGACCTACGTGCTGCATATCGAGGCCGATACCACCGACGGCGCCACAACGGTTGCCCAGGAGGCCTGCCGGCGGCTGTTGGCAAACCCCGTGGTCCACGACTATTCCATCGAAGTGGACGCGAGCGGAGAGGCCCGGTAGGGGACACCCATGGGTATCGACCATCTATACGAGCGCATCGAAGCGCCCTTCCCGCTGCTCCGGGTGAAGATTCTCCAGGCCACTCCCGAGGAGCTGCTCCAGCTCTCCAAGGAGCGCAATCTGGCCCTCAGCGCCGACGAGATGGGCATGCTCCGGGCCCATTTCGAGTCCGAAGGCCGCAACCCAACGGACGTGGAGCTGGAGGCCACCGCCCAGGCGTGGTCGGAGCACTGTAGCTACAAGTCGAGCTGGCCCATCCTCGAGTCCAATGTGTTCCGGGTCGAGGCACCCCAGAACCTGCTGGTGATCCAGGAGGACGCGGGCCTGGTCTCCTTCGACGACGAGTGGGCCTATGTGGTGGCCATGGAGTCCCATAACCACCCTTCGGCCCTGGACCCCGTGGGCGGCGCCGAGACGGGAGTAGGGGGGATCCTGCGCGACGTGGTGTGCATGGGCGCCCAGCCCATCGCCCTTCTGGACCCCCTTTTCTTCGGCCCCCTGGACCATCCATACGACCGGGTGCCGGCGGGCATCAAGCACCCCTTGTACCTGTTCCGGAACGTGGTCGCGGGCATCCGTGACTACGGGAACCGGGTGGGCATCCCCACCGTGGGCGGCATGGTCGGATTCCATCCCGGCTACGTCTCCAATTGCCTGGTGAACGTGTGCTGTGTGGGCATGGTCAAGAAGGACCGGATCATCCGGAGCCGGGCGGAGAATGTGGGCGATGTGTTCATCCTCGCCGGGGGCCGCACGGGCCGGGATGGCATTCACGGCGTGAGCGGCCTGGCGAGTCAGGTCATCTCCGAGGATAGCGAGGAAGTGGGCAGGTCGGCGGTCCAGATGGGGGATTCCATCACCAAGGAGCCCCTGATGCACGCGTGCCTCCAGTGCATCGACGAGGACCTGGTCAACGGATTCAAGGACCTGGGCGGCGGCGGCCTATCGAGCTGCTCGGGCGAGCTGGCTTTCGATGGCGGCAACGGGGCGGAGATCGACCTGGACAAGGTCCCCCTCAAGGTCGCGGATATGGCTGCCTGGGAGGTTTGGGTCTCGGAATCCCAGGAGCGCATGATGCTGGTGGTGCCGCCGGAGAAGGTGGACCGCGTTCTGGCCATCTTCGCCGCGTGGGACGTTGAGGCCAATGCCATCGGCACCGTCACCGATACCAAGCGCATGAAGCTCAGCTACCAGGGCGTCCACGTCGCCGATCTGGATCTGGAGTTCTACACGGGCGCAGTGCGCTACAACCGGCCGTACCGGGTGCGGGAGCATGTCGCCTCACCCTCGCCCGAGCCCGCTGCCGATCTGGGCGAGGCCCTCGACCAGGTCCTGGCATCTCCCAATGTGGCGAGCATGGCCTGGGTTGTGCAGCAGTACGACACCATCGTCCGTGGCGCGACGGTCGCGGGTCCGCTCCAAGGGGAGTACCTGCACCAGGGCCCCGGGGACGCCTCGGTCCTCAAGCCCCTGGCCGACTCCAACCGTGGCCTGGCCATGACCACCGACGTGAACCCGTATCTGTGTGAGCTGGACCCCTACTGGGGCGGCATGTCGGCCCTGGAGGAGTCCATGCGTAACGTCATCGCCGTGGGCGGGCGGCCCCACTCGTGGGCCGATAACCTGAACTTCGGCAACCCCGAGGACCCCGACCGCCTCGGCGAGTTCAAGGCCGCCACCGATGGCATGTACCATCTGGCGAATGCCCTGGGCGTACCGGCGGTTAGCGGCAACGTGAGCCTCTACAACGAAGGCCCCACGGGCCCGATCCCCCCGACCCCGGCCATCCTGATGATGGGCCTGGTCGAGGATGTGGGCAAGACGGTCACCATGGACTTCAAGGCCGCCGGCAACTTGGTGTACCTCATCGGCCAGACCCACGATGAGCTGGCGGGCTCGGAGTATCTGCGGGTGCTGGGCGATCCCGGCCGGTCCAGGGTGCCGGCGGTGAACCCATCGTCCTTCAAGCGGAAGATGGACTCCCTCCTGGAGGCCATGGACCAGGAGCTGATCCGGGCCTGTCATGACGTGGCCGGCGGCGGCCTGGCGGTGGCGCTCTTGGAGATGCTCTTCGGCTCCGCGGGGCTCGGGCTCGTGGCCGATCTGACCCACCTCCCCGGTACTGCCCGCCGCGGCGACATCAAGATCTTCTCGGAGTCCAATGGCCGGTTCGTTGTCGAGGTCGAGCCGGGCCGTGCGGCGGAGTTCGAGGCCATCATGGACGGCGTGGCCCTGTGCAGGCTGGGAGCCCTGGACGAGTCGGGCGGCTTCTCGCTAGTGGATGGCGGCGAAACCATCGTGGAGCGTCCCGTGTCCGATGCGTACCGGACCTGGTCGGAGGCGCTGCCGAAGCTGCTGGGTTAGCGACTCGCCGTAGGGAGTAGTGACGCGTCAGTGGCCGATGCCCTCCCCGCCTTGCTTATCGCGGCGGCCGCGACCTTCGCCGCCACGCCCCTCTGCCGAGCCCTCGCTCTCCGGCTGGGCGTGGTCGACCGGCCCGGCGGGCGGAAGCAGCACGGCGAGCCGGTACCCATGCTTGGGGGGCTCGCCGTCTTCTGTGGCCTCCTGGCCCTATGGGCTTACCGGCCCGGCCTGTTGACCTCTCCCCTCCTCGTGGCCGTCGCCGGAACTCTCCTGGTGGGCGTGTGGGACGATCTCCACGACCTGAAGACCCACATCAAGGTGGGTTGGCAGGTGTTGGTCGTGGTGGTGGCGGTCATCGCCCTCGGCTCGCATCTGCCCCATATCACCGGCGTGCTGGCTGTGGATGCCACGCTGTCGGGCCTCTTCCTTCTGGGCTCCATGAACCTCATCAACTTCGCCGACACCTACGATGGGCTTTGTGTGCTGTCGGTGGCTGGCATCGCCTCGGTGATGGCGGTGAGTGCCATGCCCGTTTCCGACCTGCATTGGGGAGTGGTCGGCGCCTGCCTGGGCTTCCTTCCCTGGAACCAGCGCCACCGGTACCGGATCTTCTTGGGTGATGGGGGCAGTCTGATGCTGGGGTTGATCGTAGGCTACCTGGCGCTTCACACCCCTGCCGCTGCTCTCGCCACGGACGCCGCGTACCCACCAGCCTGGGTGATCCCCCTGCTGATCATGGGCATTCCCATACTCGATGGAGCGACGGTCACGCTGCACCGGTACCTGGCGGGCCGGCCCGTGACCGTCGGCGCCCGGGATCACCTGAGCCATCGGCTGGCAGCAGCGGGCGTTCGCCCGTCGGCGATGGTCCCGCTGCTGGCTGGCTTGACGGCTGGCTTCGCGAGTCTCGGGCCCATCTATGCGGAGCTGGGCTCGGGATTCGGGGCTCTGGTGCTGACTGCTGCCATGACTCTGTGGACGGCGGGCCTGGTCCTGGCTCTGCGGTGCCCCATCTACGGCGGAAGCCGGCGCTAAGCCGCTCAGAGACGCATGTTCCGAAAATCTCCCGCAACTAGTTCCCAAGAATCTCGAAATTAGATGCAACGAATTCTCGTATCATCGGTCCTATACTTACAAGAGGAGTCGCCCGGAGCTTCGGGCGGATGCTTAGGACGGCGCGGCGACCCGGCCGTCCTGGGTATCGAGTCAACCAGTAGGGAGACGCCGTATTCCTTGGGGAAAGGAGGGGGACGGGATGACCTCGAGACGTAAGCGGAAGAAGGCTCGTACCCCTCGACCGATCGTGGTTACTCGCGAAGCGAACCAAGCGATGAGCCAGTACGACACCCACCACTTCACCGACCTACGTATCCAGCGCGGCAGCGTGGATGAAGTCATGCGGGGCGAAGCTCGCCTCGGTGGACGCGTCATCCGCGGCCGGCGGATCGCCTAGGGGACTGGTGTCCGTCTAAAGGCATAGGAGAATCAAGTCCGGGTCCGCCTGACCCAAACCCGTCTAGCCGCCCGAGATCCGTCTCGGGCGGCTTTCCATGTACCGCCTCCTGCCGCATAATGCCGCTGGGTTTGCCCCCTGAGGAGTGTCATGTACCAGCTCGAGATCGGCACCGTGGAGACCATCGACCGGCCCCGTGCGGGCCTGGCTCGACTGAGGGTGGTGCTCGAGGGCACCAAGCCCGAGGCGGCATTCGCCTTGGAGCCGATCGCCTCGGGTCTGCTGGCCGGCGACGAGGTGTTGCTGCACACCACCGCCGAGCGCCTGGGTCTGGGCAGCTCCGAAGGCCATGTGGTCGTTGCCAACCTCACGCGCCCCGAGACCCGGGGCCGGATCGCCGGCTCGGAGATGAAGGCCCGGTACACCGCGAGCCAAGTGGCTGTGGAGCTGGCCGAATCGCCGACCCTATGGATCGACGCGGACCTGGGCGGCATCCCTGTGGTGGTCGCCGAGCTACACAGCGCCCTGGTACCCATCGTGTGTGGAATCCGAGCCGCGGGATCCCAGGCGCCCGTGGCCTACGTCATGCCCGACTGGAACGGCCTACCCGTGGCTCTGAGCGATGCGGCTCATCGGCTCCGAGAGCTGGGTTGGCTCTCATCCATCGTCACGTGCGGCCAAGCCTATGGCGGCGATCTGGAGGCCGCGAGTCTTCCCGCCGGACTATGCCTAGCCGCCGATGGCGGCGCCGAGGGCATCGTTGTGGTCGGCGGGCCGGGCCATCTGGGCGGCCCTCAGCCCTTCGGATTCTCGGCCGCTGGCCAGGCCGATGCCCTGCACCTGGCTGCGGCCCTCCACGGCGAGCCCATTCTCGCCCCCCGGGTGAGCGGGGCCGATGAGCGGGAGCGCCACCGGGGCGTGTCACATCACACACGGGCGATCCTGGAGCGGCTGCTGCTGACGTCCGTCGCGCTCCCCATTCCCCATGGTGCTCCACCGGAGATTGGGCGGGCCCTCGAGGCATCGGCCGCCCGAACGGAATCCCCCGTCGTGCGCTCCCGGGTGCCCGACTACGTTCCGCTGGCCCGAGAATCTGGGCTGAAGCTGGAAACCATGGGGCGGGGCGTCGACGATGATCCGCTCTACTTCCGCTGCCTCGCCGCCGCCGGCGCCCACGCCGCGTCGCTGATGGAGGAGGACCGCAATGAGCGATGACACCGACCTCCGGGAGGAGGTCACCGGATCCCGCTGGGGCTTCGAGGGCAAGCTCGTAAGGGTGCGGGTGGACGAGGTCAGGCTGCCCAATGGCCGGGAGACGGTGCGGGAGGTGGTGGACCACCCCGGGGCCGTCGCCATCGTGCCGCTCCATTCCGATGGCACCATTACCTTCGTGCGCCAGTGGCGCCAAGCGGCGGAGAAGGTGCTGTTGGAGCTGCCCGCCGGCACCCTCGAAGCGGGCGAGGATCCGGCCGACTGTGCCCGGCGCGAGATGGCCGAGGAGGTGGGGCTGGAGTGCCGGGACCTGCGGCACCTCTTCTCTTCCTTTCTCGCGCCCGGGTACTCATCGGAGCTTCTGCATACCTTCCTGGCCACCGGGCTCACCGAGGTGCCGTCGCAGCTCGAGTGGGACGAGGCCCTGGAGCCTCTCCGGCTGCCCCTGGCCGAGGCCCAGCGCATGGTCCTGGAGGGCGAGCTTCAGGACGCCAAGACGATCTGCGGGATCCTGCTGGCCGAGAGGTATTGGCGGGGCGACTGAGGCCCGCCCCGTCCCGTCACGAGAGGCAGTGGGGCGTTGCCGACGAAGGTTCCAATAGCGGCTTCGCGCCGCCATGACCCACGGCACGTACCGAAAGGCGGATTGAGAGCATGACTCGCAGCAATCGTAGGGATTTCCTGAAGAGAGCGGGGGCGGTGGCCTCGGGCGCGGCGCTAGGGGCTGGCGCGCTAGTGGGCTGCGGCAAGGGCGATGGCGGTGCCTCCACAGCGGGTGGGGGCGCGGCGGGCGGCGCGGCCGCGACGGCTGCGAGCATCACCCACGACCTGTGTGTCAGCAAGGGCGGAGAGTCCATCGCCCAGTTGACCCGGGCCGCCATCGACGGCCTGGGGGGCATGGCCGCCTTCGTGTCTCAGGGCGCCACCGTGTGCCTCAAGCCGAACGCGAGCTGGGACCGGTCACCGGGCATCGGCGCCACGACGCACCCCGACGTGTTCAAGGAGCTAGTCCTCATGTGCCAAGAGGCCGGGGCCGGCGATATATACGCCATCGATTTCCCCCTCGCCAGTGAGCCCTTGGTCTGGAATGGCCTGGGGCCGGTCGCCGAAGAGGCGGGCACCGAGTTCATCATCCTCACCGATACCACGGACCAGATGTGGGAGACCATGGAGTTTCCCGACGGCGTTCGCGTCCTTCCCGAGATGGGCGAGGAGCAGGTGGCCTACGACTTCCTCGGCGCCGATGTGGTCATCAACATCCCTGTGCTGAAGTCGCACTCCTCCACGGGCGTGTCCATCGCTCTCAAGAACCTGATGGGCGTCATCCGCGACCGGGGCCGGTACCACGGCGGCGGTAGTGGCGGATACGGCACGGGCGGCGCCGAGGTCAGCAGCGACATCCACCAGGCCATCGCCGACCTGGGCCTCATGCTCAAGGACAAGGTCCACCTCACCCTGGTCGACTGCACCTACGTGCTCACCGACGAGAGCGGGCCTCGCGGCAGGGAGGACACCCCTGGCGAGCCTATGATGACCTGCATCGCCGGAACGGACATGGTGGCCTGCGACTACAGGGCAGCCCAGCTCTTTGGGCTCTCGGACGACCAGATCAGCCAGGTCGCCGCTCACATCCCGCTGGCGGCGGAGATCGGCGCGGGCACGACCGATCTCGCGAGCCTGAAGTTGAACGAGGTAGACCTGGGCGGCGGGTCGGGCGATGAGCCCGAGGCGACGCCCGAGACCGACGAAGAAGCGGGCTAGTAGTACCGTCCCCGCCGGGTCCCCGGCGGGGACGACTTCATCCTACCTCCAGTCCACGTGGATCGCCGACTGGTTGCTTGGGTTGGGGAGCTGGACCAGCACGCCGGCGCCCGTGCCCGAGGACCGCACCGACCAGATGTCCGATCGAGCGGCGCCCCGTCGCGTGCCTCGGAAGGCGATGGTGGACTCGTCCGGCGACCACGCGGGCCCCACGCAGAGCACGTCGCCCTTGGCATTCGTGACATTGCGCCGGCTTCCGGCGTCCAGGTCGACCAGGTACACGTCGACCACCTCGTTCGTCCCTTCCTCGACGATGGGCCGGCCCGAGAAGGCCACCCGGCTTCCGGTGGGCGACCAGCTCGGCGCGAACTCATCCAGATCCGCGTCCGCGGCGATGGGTGTCCGGCCCTCGCCCGACTGCCCGATGGTCTCCACGTCGGAGTTGGGCAGATCGGGGTTGAGGGTGTAGGCCACCTGGGAGCCATCGGGCGACCACGAGGGATTGGCCTCGATGAGATCGGGGGTCTCGGTGATGTTCCTACGGCCCGAGCCGTCTGGCCGGATGGACCAGATGTCGCCCTCGGCGGCGTAGGCGATGCTGCTCCCCTCGCGCGACCAGTCGGGGTCGGCCTCGTCGACGGTGGGGGTGTTGGTGATGTTCACGGGGCCGGACTGGCCGTCACGGTTGATGACGTAGATGTCGTTGAGCCGGCCCTGGGTCGGCATGGCGAAGGCGACGCGCTCCCGGTCGGGCGAGAGGGTGGCACCGTCGGTCGGCGTGGCTGGGGGCGAGAAGCCTACTCCGAGCTGGCTCAGGATGCTGCCCTCCTGGTTGCCGACCCATAGACTCGTACTCGCCGCCTGGCGAACGATGTACACGAACAGCCCCGATGTAGTGATGCCGCCGGCTCCGGGCTGACTGCCCGGGCACAATCCCCCCGCCAGCATCAGGACGAGAGCGATCGCGGTCGCGCCCAAGCGCACGATGAGCATGTGAATGACGCCTGCCTTCCAGTGCATCGGGCCCCAAGCGGGGCGATGTGCCGTATACTCCTAGGTATGGTCGCATGGATGCCCGTCATGTTGCTTGCCTTCTTACAGACGCCCGGAACCGGTTCCGCGGATCCCGCTTTCGCCTCGCCCGTTCCTCTAGCGCGCCAGGCGGAGAGCCTGGCGGCACGGGCACGGGACTTGGGCCCCTCGACCGAGGATGGCGCCGAGTACGCTCGCGAGGCCGCCCGGTGGTGCGTCTATGCCCACGCGGCCATCCTCTATCGCGATGAGCCTACCGACGAGGAGCGGGACGCGGTCACCTCCGCGCTGTCCGCCTGCGCCCAGGTTATCCCTACGGAGACGCGGCTGGAAGACCTTCGTCCCCTGCGGCAATCGTCGCAGCATCTCTGTGCCGTGGCTTCGACCCGGATGCTCCTGGCCCACTGGGGGATCGATGTCAGCGAGGCCGATCTGCTGGAGGTCTTCGGCCGGGAGGCCGTGAGCCGAGGCGTCCACGTCAACGCCGTCCTCGACGCCCTGCCCCTCTACGGGGTCAGCGCCCTGGCCTGCGCGGGCAGCCCCGACCTGGTCCGGGTATGCCTCACCGCCGGCCTTCCCGTGGCGGTCTACCAGTGGGTGAGATCCGATCGGGACGTGCGGCACATGCGCGTCGTCGTGGGCTACGACACGGCCGAAGAGGATGGCCCGGGCTGGATCCTCGCCGATCCCGCGCGCGAGATGCCCGAGCTGTGGCGCGCCACCGATGAGGAGTTCATGCGGCTGTGGGATTGCCACTGGGACCCGGAGGGCCACACCCAATGGATGTGTGTGCCCTACCTGGGGCCCAGCTAGCTCCCCTCCTGCTCCGTCCATCCCTTGCGCCAGGTCCGCTCAGGCGAGAAACCCAGGATCTCCCGGCACGGGCCCAGGTCCCAGAGTGTACGGAAGGGGTCGGCCTCGAAGGAAGCCGGGTCGCGCACCTCCACATCGGGCGCCATATGCCGTGCGACCAGGTCCAATGTGGGCGTATCGACGGCGGTGTCGGGGGCGGTCAATGGCACGACATGGAACCCACCGTCGACCTTCTCCAGGGCGCAGGCGATGGCGTCGGCGACGTCCCGGGCGTCTACATAGGTCCAAAGCCCCGACGCGACGGCATCGGGGTTGGCGGACAGGTTCGGCTGGTTCGCGTACTCCGGCGGCCACCAGACCCACGCGTACCGCAGGCAGGTCACAGCGATCCCGTGGCGCCGATGGAACGCCTCCAACACCTCCTCGCCGATCCTCTTGGAGAGGCCGTAGGGGTCGCGAGGCTTGGTGGGATGGGCCGGATCGACGGGGATGTACTCCAAAGGCAGTGGGCTCCCATAGTCGCCGAAGACCAGCCCCAGGGTGGAATCCGAGCTGGCGAAGACGAGGCGGCTGGCCCCGGCCTCGACGGCGGTCTCGGCCACCCGATGGGTGCCCATCACGTTGACCTCGAAGACCCGGTCGGCGGGATCGTGCATGGGATGGGGGATCGCCGCGAGGTGAACCACCGCGTCGGCGCCGTGCATGGCGGCCCGCAGGTCGCCCAGGTTCAGGATGTCGCCGGTCACCTGGGTGCACGCCACGTCGGGGTGCTCCCGCCGATCGAAGCTGACCACTTCGTGCTCCGCCCTCAGGCGCCCCACGACGCCTCGCCCTACATTCCCCGCTCCACCGGTGACCACGACCTTCATAGCGCGATCTCTCCTCTTCGAATGAGGCGCTCCACGGCCTTGAGGGCCGCTAGGATACGAATGTCGACCAGCTCGTTTCGGGCAAGCCGGTCCATCACGAACTCCTCGAGCTCGTCGAGAGCCACCCACTCCGTGGTGATGGGGAACACCTCGTCGCCTTCGACGCCGTCGGCGGGCTCCAGCTCCGTGAGAAGGTAGAAATCGAGGATCATGGATGCCGCGCCCTGGGAGGCGGGGCCGCGCATGAGGTGCCGGACCCGATGGGCGGTGTATCCGCACTCCTCCTCCAGCTCGCGCACCGCCACCCGCTCCATGGGCTCGTCCGAGTCGCAGAGCCCCGCCGGCAGCTCCCAGACGTGGCCGTCCACGGGCACGCGAAACTGCCGCACCAGGGGCACGCGCCCATTGTCGTCGATGGCGAGCATCAGGACGATGCCTTCGATTCCCTGCCGCTCCACGTATTCCCACCATCCGCCGGGGATATCACGGCGCATCAGACGGAGGAAGCGCCCCTCGTGAAGGGCCTCGGGGGAGCCGACCTGCTCGGACATGGACTTCACCCTTTCGGGGACCTTCTTCCGTCGGGGGTCGTCTGAACCTCCGACGGCCCCGGTGGAGGCGTATAATCGGCCCTGGAAGAAAGACCATATCCGGGAGTGAAATACATGACCAAACGAGAGCGCGTGATGGCGGCCATCGCTGGCGCCGATACGGACCGGGTACCCTTCAGCTTCTGGTACCACTTCCCCGGCGGCGACCGGGCCGACGAGGCCTTCGTCCGCAACGAGGTGGAGTTCGCGGAGCGGTACGACGTGGATCTGCTGAAGGTGATGCACGACGCGCCCTTCGATCTACCCGGTGGCGCGATGACCGTGGACGGCGCGGAGGTCTTCGCCAAGCTGCCCGTCATCGACCCGACCACGGGCAACTTCGGCAAACATCTTGATGCCCTGAAGGCCATCAAGGAGCGCCTGCCCGACGACCGGCCCATGGTCGATACCGTCTTCGATCCCTTCGCCTTCGGGGACAAGATCACGGGACGAGGCCTGGTGGCCATGATGAAGGACCATCCCGAGGAGGCCAAGGCCGGTCTGGAGTCGATCACTCAGTCGCTGGTGAAGTGGGCCGACTGCTGTCTCGACGTCATCGACGGGATCTTCCTGGCCTGCGGAGCGGCGAGCGAAGACACCCTGGACGCGGCCGCGTACGAGGAGTTCATCCTGCCCCTGGACATTCGGGTCATGGAGGAGGCGGCCCGCAAGGGCACGGCCAACTGCCTGCATGTGCATGGAAAGGGCAACCTCCATTTCGACCTGCTCGCCCGCTGCCCGGTGAACATCGTGAACTGGAGCGACCGGACGACCGATGTATCTCTAGCCGATGGCCGGAAGAAGCTCCCCGACACGTGCCTATCGGGCGGCATCAACGAGGTCACGGCCGGTGACGTCTCCCCGCAGGAGATCGCCGATCAGGTGAAGGACGCGGTCGGGCAGCTCGGGGGCACGGGGATGCTGGTAGCGTGTGGCTGCGCCGTCCCCACCGACACCGCCGCCGAGAACCTGACCGTGGTGAAGAGCACCATCGAATCCCTGTAGGCTCGGCCAGAAAGGACGCTCGAACCTCATGAACAAGCCCGAAGGAATCGGCGCGCTGCTAGGCGGCCTGGCGGTCGTCGCTCTCATCCTGTGCGTGGGATGCGCGAGTAGCGGAGCCGGACTGAGTCTGGAGACGGTTCTCGGCCAGCCCAATGGCGGCATCACCGGTAGCACCGAGGACCAGATTCTGTTCATCTCGGTGCGAACCCAGACCGGTGAGGTCTGGTCCGTGGACGCGTCGGGGCAGGAGGAGCCCATCCGGCTGACCGCTTTCGGGGCACAGGCCCAGACGCCGGCGTGGTCCCCCGACGGCCGGCAGTTCATCTTCTCCCTCAGCTTCCTCACCGAAGCACCGCTCCGCCGCGCCCGCATAGACAACCAGACCCTGACTAACAGCGAGGGACAGTCGGTGTACTTCCTGGAGCTGCAGAACAGCAAGGGGTCGAACTTCGCCCCGAGCTGGTCGGTTGACGACCGCATCGCCTTCCAC
>WJIW01000193.1 GCA_014730065.1 Armatimonadia bacterium
GCCGCCCGACGAGTGGGAGACGGGCGACGTCGGCGACGGCGAGCCCGGCTCGGACCAGGAGGTCTGAGGGGGCGGGCCGCGCGCTACTCGATCGGCGTCAGCTCGGGATGCTCCAGGTGGCCATCCCACTCACGCAGCCGTTTGCGGAGGTCCGCGACGACCCCGTCGTGGGTGCCCTCGGCCGCGAGGTTGAGCTGCTCGAGTCGGTCCTCGCGCATGTCGAAGAGCTGCTCCGTGGGGCTGCCCTCGTAGGTGATGAGCTTGTACTCGGGGGTCCGGACCATGCGTCCGATCCGGTGGGCCTCACTCACCAGGAACTCCCGCCAAGGTGCGCGCCGGCCCTCGACCAGTGGACGGAGGCTCAGGCCCCGAGCCTTGGGCGGCGCCTCGATCCCCGCATAGTCGCAGAGGGTGGGCGCAACATCGAGGCCCGATACGAGGTGGTCGGTGTCCTGGATACCCTCCCCGGTGCGCCCCGGGAAGCGCACGATCATGGGCACCAGTGCAGCCTCCTCGTAGAAGTACATCTTGGAGAACATATGGTGCCGGCCGTGGCCGTCGCCGTGGTCGGAGGTGAACACCACCAGGGTGTTGTCGGCGAACCTGGAGTCCTCCAGGGAGTCGAGGACCCGGCCGATGTGGGCATCGACCATCTCCACATGCCGAGCGTAGGCCCAGCGGTAGTAGCGCCATTGCCACGGCTTCCAATTGCCGAGGTGCTTCGCCGCTCCCCCCTCGCGCCAATGCTGCCGGAAGAACTCGGGCTCGCGCTCGTCGTACTGCCAGCTATCGGGGAGGGGTGGGAGCTCCTCGTCCACCAGCTCGTAGGGGCATTCGTCCTTGGGGAGGGTGTTGCGGAAGAGCCAGTAGCAGATGTCGTGGGGCTGGAGGAAGCCCAGGTTGAGGAAGAAGGGCTCGTCACCATCGTAGCTTCGGAGGAACCCCTCGGCGGCCCGGGCCACGGCGGCATCGCCATGCTCGCCGATGCCGTGCCCAAAGGTGATCACATCGAAGCTCCCCCGAAGGGGCCGGCCCGTGACATGCCACTTGCCGGCATACACGGATCGGTAGCCATGGCTGCCCATCCACTGGCCCAGATCGGGCATGTCCCGCATGAGCGGCCAGCGGTCGTTCATGACCACACCATTCTCCGTCGATGGCCGGCCCGTGTACCAGGCGGCCCGGGCGGGGCAGCAGACGGGGTTGGCCGAGTACGACTCCCGGAAGCTAACCCCCTCGGCGGCGAGGCGGTCCATGTTCGGCGTGCTCACGAAGGGCTCGCCGTGGGCCGATAGCATCCCACCGTACTGCTGATCGGTGTGGATGAAGATGATGTTGGGACGGTCGGCCGATCCGCGGCCCCGGGCGAAGGCCCTAGCAGCGGCGCACCCCATCCCGGCCGCGCCCACGGCACGTCCCAGGAAATCCCGGCGGGATACGCTCTTGTCGTCACTCATCACTCGATCACCTCCGGGACTTCCAGGTCGGGGGCGAAGAGGTACGACCTCAACGCGCCGACAACGAACAAGACGCGATGGCCCTCATCGAGCCAGTAGGTGGTCGGCAGAACGCCGCGTCCGGTCCGCTCGAACCCATGAAGCGTGATGGGCTCGCCGGCCATGGCCACCTCGACGGGCCCCCGGTAGGTCAGGCGCTGGCCCGCCCGGGGTACGTCCAGCTCCTCCAGCACTGTGAAGCCCTCGTAGGCCAAGGGGCCGAAGGGGGTCCGCTGGAGGGCATCGATCAGGCACCAGTCGCTGGTCACGCGGCCCTCGGCGGGGTGCGAGCGCTTGCCGCCGCTGATCCGTACGATTTCATCCTCGCCGACCATGCCCCGGGCCCGGAACTCGGTGCCCGGCCGGGTCACCCGGTCGCCTCGGACGATGCGGGTCTTGGAATCCCATCCACGCAGCGTGGAGAGCTCATCCCGATGGCACGTGAGGGTCGCCTCGACGCGGTCGAAGGTGGGGCCGCCCTGGGCGGCCTCGTGGATGACCGTGATCTGTGTCACGCCGTCGCCGAGGGGGCGGCGAACCGCGCGCATCACTCCGGCGGGGCTGCAATGGTCCACGCCCCGGGCGCGATGGGTCAGTCGGATGCTGTACGTCGCCGTCCACTCACCGTCGGGGTCGAAGCCACCGGCGGGTGGCGCGAGCTCACCCAAGTACGATCGGATATTGGCGAGAGGCTCGGGTAGCGGCCCGGCCTGCTGGATATCGGGGGACAAGTCATCTCCTCCACTCTTCACCCGGGCTCCCGAGGGAGCCACAGTACCGGGTTCGCGGTAGGGGCCGCTGAACCTGTCGCCTGGACACGCCTAACTGCCCGAGACGCTGTCCACCTTCGCGAAGATCTCCCGGGCCCGGGCCACGGCGGCCTCGGAGAGGGGAGGGCGGTTGAGGGACTCGACGTTGCGCCTCAGGTGCTCCACCTTGCCCGTGCCCGACAGGACCACGTCCGCGCCCGGCTCGTACCGGCAGAACCGGTAGGCGGCGTCGGCCAGGTCCTCGGCCCCTCCATCCAGGAGGAACTGGAAGCGGTCCTCGGCCTCGGCGAACTCGGGGTCTAACTGACCCTTCTCGACCAGCTCGTTCAGGATCTCCCGCATTCGGTCTGGGTTACTGAAGGCCCGGCGCACCGCGAACATGATGAGAGTGCCGATGCCTCGGTGCATGGTCTCGGCGAAGACCCGCTCCCGGGCCGTCTGGTTGAGCAGGTTGAACCCGACCATCATCACGTCCCAGACGTCGTCCTCCAGGGCCATCTGGAGCATCTCATGGCCAGTGTCGCTCTCGAAGGCCTCGGTGATGCCCAGGAAGCGGATCTTGCCCTCGTCGCGCAGCTCGAGCATCACCGGGACCAGCTCATCGCGGACGTAGGGGTAGCGCTCGGGTGAGACGCCGTGCATCTGGTAGACATCGATGGCCTCGACGCCCAGCTGGCGCAAGCTGTCTTCACAGCCCTGGCGGACCTCCGCGGGCTCGGGCTCCTTCCAGGTGCTCTTCTTGGTGCACAGGACGAGGGTCTCCCGGGGCGTGCCCTGGATGCCCTCCCGGACGATCTCCTCGGTCCGGTAGGCTTCGGCGGTATCGATGAGCGTCACGCCCAGCTCGAGCGCCTCCCGGACCACCTCGACGGACTGCTCCCGGGGGGCTTCGTAGGACTGCCCCAGACGGCTGGGCCCCCCGGCCCCCAGGCCCATGACACTGGGCCGCAGCCCGGTCTTGCCTAGCTCAACGGTATCCATGGATCGGCCTCTCCAGAATCGTCCCCCGCTGGGGACGGCGATCAGCGGCTGTTCCCCTCCCGAGTCGGCGGAGGGTCTGCGCTCTCGGTCGTCGCTGCCCCGCGAGCAACGGGCCGCGGCGGCTCGCCTCGCCCGCGCGGCTTGCTACAGCGGCGCTCCTGCATAGACGGGCGCCCTTCCAGCAGGAGGCGCAGGTCGAGCTTCTCGCGCCGCTGCGGGTCCCGGAGCTCGGCCAGCATGTCGACCACGGGCTGGCGCGCGGCCTCCAGCCAGGGCCTGCGGCGGTCGGGGCTTAGCTCCAAGGGCTCGCCCGTCTGGAGGTAGGCCACGGGGAACTGCTCAGTGGCCTGCTCGATATGGATCGCCAGGGGGACGAAGGCCACCTCGGGCAGCCGCTTGGCGAGCCAGTATAACCCCGGCAGGAAGGGGTCCACCTTCGGCGCCGGGTGGCTCTCCCCCTCGGGGAAGATGAACAGGAGCGCGGGCTCTCGGTGCAGCCGCCGCAGCGAGCGGCGCACCGTGGAGGCTCGCTTGACGGCATCGCCCTCGGGGAACGGCATGGCGCCCAAGAGGCTGAAGGGCTGAAAGGCGCCCAGCTCGCGCATCCAGATCATCGCCCGGCCCGGCCGCAGCTCCCGCGCCAACAGGTGCATCAGGTAGCCGTCCCACCAGTAATGGTGGTTGGCATACATGATGGTGGGTACCGCCGGGTCCACGGGGCAGCGCTCGGCTAGGTACACGGTGCGGAAGTAGCCCTTGAGCGCCCGCAGGACCATCCAATCCACCAGCGGAGCCAGCAGTCGCTGCATCAAGGCACGTACACCCGGCCCTTCCACCGCACCTGCCCGCGCCGATGCCACCAGAGCGAGCGCACCAGGGCGACCTCGGCGAGAGCTACAGGGATAGGGTACACCAGACCGTACCAGGCCGGCAGCCCCACGAGCCGGCAGGATACGCCCACCAGGGCCCCCGTCCACACGCAGAGGGCCAGGGCATGTAGGCTACCCGCCGCGGCCGGGGCGAGAGGGAGCAGGTACACGACGGGGAGCAGCGCCGCCACCAGGGGAGCCAGACCCGGACCCCCGCAGATGCCCGAGGCGTTCTTGGAGAAGCCCTCGAGGGCGTCGGCAAGCCCATGGTACATCCGGACACGGAGCACGGGGCGGGCGTCCATCACATGCACTCGCAGCCGCAGTCGCTTCAGCATCCGGGCGATCAGCACGTCCTCCACGATGGCGTCCCTAACCGCCCGGTGGGGCCATAGGTCGCGGTACTCGGCGCGCCGCATGGCCATGACCTGGCCGTTGGCGAAGGAGAAGGATCGGTGGTGGTGCCGCTCGGCGTTCCGCAGAACCAGCAAGGTGAAGAGGCTGAAGGGGATGAGCGCGGTCACCATCCCATCCCATATACCGGCCGTGTGGCGAGGGATGGCCGTCACCAAGCTCGCGCCGGTTACCCCACATACCCCGGCCAGGGTCTCCATGAGCTCCGGCTCGGGCTCTAGGTCGGCGTCGAGGAAGACCATCCACTCGCCGCGGGCATGCTGGGCGAGCTGGTGGCAGGCCCAGGTTTTCCCCACCCAGCCCGCAGGTCTCCGGCGAGTGGGCACCAGCCGTAGGCCCCAGCGCATACCCTCCCTCCGGACCCATTCGGCCGTGCCGTCCGTGGACTCGTCGTCGTACACCAACACCTCGATGGGGGAGAAGGTCTGTTGAGCCAGAGCGCGGGCCAGCCGAGGGAGCGCGGCAATCTCGTTCCGAGCGGGGATGAGCACCGAGAGGGCTGGCCGGCACGCCCCGCGCGGCTCGTCCCGCCCCACCCAGTACCACAGGTTATGCAGGAGCACGAGGGTCTGGATCGCCAGCAGCGCGGTGATCAGGCCCAGCAGGATGGTCACGGCCAAGAGAGTTTCACCCCCCGATGCTCGCCTTGAGCCTCTCGGCTCGCCGGCGGATCGCCCTCATCTCGTCCTCACCGATTCGCTTGAGGTTGCGCAGTTGCAGGGCCATGCGGGGGTTGTCGGAGAGAGCCCCTTGGTTCCGGGCCAGGAAGTCCCAGTACAGTGTCGAGAAAGGGCAGGCCCCCTCTTCGGCGCGGCGCTGTGGGTCAAAGCGGCAGTGGTCGCAGTAGTTGCTCATGCGTTGCAGGTACTTGCCCGATGCGCAGTAGGGTTTGGACGCCATCAAGCCGCCATCGGCGTACTGCGACATGCCCAGAGTGTTGGGCATCTCGACCCACTCCACCGCATCGACGTAGATCGCCAGGTACCACTCATGCACCCGGGCGGGCTCCACCCCGAGCAGCAGTGCGAACAGGCCGGTGACCATCAGCCGCTGGATGTGATGCGCGTAGCCGTGACGCAGGGTCTGTCCGATGACATCGCGCAGGCACTCCATGTCGGTCTCACCGGTCCAGTAGAACCCCGGCAGCGGCAGATCGGCGCCGAGGTGGTTCTCGTCGGCATAGCCCGGCATCGCGCGCCAGTATATGCCCCGAACGTACTCGCGCCAGCCCAGGATCTGCCGAACGAACCCCTCGACAGAGCTGATCGGTGCGGCACCATGGTGGTGGGCGTCCACGGCGGCCTCGATAGCATCGCGCGGGTCGAGGAGCCCGAGGTTCAAGGACGAGGACAAGCGCGAGTGGTAGCCGTAGGTCATGCCCATCCACTGCGCATCTTGGTAGGGTCCGAACCGCCGGAGACGATGCTCGACGAAGTCGGAGAGTGCGCGCTTTGCTTGCTGGGGCGTAACGGGCCAGTCGAAGCTCCGCACGCTGCCGGGGTGATCTCCGAAACGCTGCTCTACCAGGTTCAGAACACCGCGGGTGGTCTCATCGGGCGCGAACCGGAGTGGCGGAGGCGCATCGCCGGGACCCTCAGGCCCCAACGCCTCACGGTTCTCCGCATCGTAGTTCCACTCCCCACCAAGGGGTGCCCCGGCCTCCATCAGCCACCCGGTGCGCTTGCGCATCGCCCGGTAGAAGTGCTCATGCACGAGGACGTTGCGGCCGGCGGCCCATTCATCGAACTCATCAAGGCCACACAGGAAGCGGGCGTCCGGTCGGATATGCACCTCAGCCCCCGCGCGCTCGCAAGCCTTGGGCAGAGAGTCCAGAAGCCGCCACTCGCCAGGACTGGTCAGCAAGACCCGCCGAGGCCGTAGCTCGCGGACATCGTCCTCCAGAAGGGCTTCGAGGGACTGGTCCGCGTCGGCGCCGAGCTCGTGATACCGCACCCGGTAGCCGGCGTTAGTGAGACGGTCGCGGAAGTGCCGCATTGCGCTAAGAAAGAGGGCGATACGCGCTTTGTGGGACCACACGTGGGTGGCTTCGCTCACGGACTCGGCCATCCAGATGATGTCGCGTTCGGCATCGATGGACTCGGTCATGCGGACGTCGTCGAGCTGATCGCCGAGTAGGACGATCACGTCGCGGATGGGTTCGTCTGCACGTCTGGGCACGCCGCCTCCTCTACACGCCACGCATCAGCCTGCGACGAAATCCCGGGCAAGCTCCGCCGCCATCTTGCCCGACAGCAGTGCCAGTGGGATTCCTCCACCGGGGTGGGCGCTCCCTCCACAGAAGAAGAGACCGGGGAACTCCCGACTTCGGTTCGACTGGCGGAGGAAGGCCGCATCCATCCGGTGGGACGCGATCCCATAGAGAGCCCCGCCATGGCTGCCCGTCCGCTCCGCTATGGCCGGCGGCGTGAGGACCCGCTCGCAGACGACGGCCTCCCGGGGATCCCAGCCCAGGCTTGCGCGCACCCGCGCCGCGACTCTCTCGCGCACCCGAGAGACTTCGGCGTCCCAGTCCTGGCCTCGGTCGTAGGGAGCGTTGATCATCACGAACCAGTTCTCATGGCCCGTCGGGGCGTCGCCGGGCGCGAACTTCGACGAGACGTACACATATGCCGTGGGCTCGTCCGGGCAGCGCCCCTCCTCGAACAGGGCGCGGAACTCGGCGGGGTAGTCATCGGAGAAGAAGATGTTGTGGACGTCCACATCGGGATGCTCATCCTCGATGCCCCAGTAGAAGACCAGCGCCGAAGATGAGGGCTCCAGCCGCCGGTACCGGCGAGCCGCTTTCGACTCGATGCCTTCGAGCAAGGTGTCGTACGTATGCCGTACGTCGGCGTTGGACACGATGGCGTCGTGATGGCAGCGCTGCCCGTCGACGATGGCACCGGTGACCCGGCCCCCATGGAGCAGCAGCGTCTGGACTTCCGCGTCGAGTCTCGTCTCGACGCCCAATCGCTCGAGCTGCTCGGCCAGCACTTCCACGAGCCGATAGACCCCTCCCTCGATCAGGTAGCCGCCGCCCACGTACTCGATGTGCTGGATGAGGTTGAAGGTGGCCGGGGTGCGGTAAGGGCTCGATCCCACGTAGGTGGCGTACCGGTCGAGGAGCTGAACCATCCGGGGATCGTCGAAGAAGCCGGCGTTGGCGCGGTGCATGGACCGCAGGCCGTCGAGATGGCCCAGCCGCGTCAAGGCCCTCAGCCCATCGAGCGGGCCCAAGCCCCTGAAGAAAGACCCAAAACCCTCGATGGGTCGGAAGAGGAAGAACTCGGCGGCCATGTCGTACGCTCGGGCGCAGTGCCGCAGATACTGACGGACGCGCTCGGGCGTGCCGAGCCCGGCGTCCCTTACCGCCCGCGCGAGGCGTGTGGGATCGGCGGGGGCGTCGAAGACCGTGCCATCGGGGTAGAAATAGCGGCAGAGAGGGTCGAGCGGGGTCAGTGTCAGATGATCGGCGGGGTCCTCGCCCAGGTCTTCCAGCAGGTCCGTGACCACGAAGGGCATGGTCATCAGCGAAGGCCCGGTGTCGAACCGGAAGTCTTCCATATGAAGCTCCCCGGCCTTGCCGCCTAGTTGCGCCGTGCGCTCGTAGAGCGTGACCTCATGCCCGGCGTGGGCCAGGCGTGCCGCGGCGGCCAGTCCCCCGAGTCCGGCTCCGATCACGCCGATGGATGCCATGTCTAATCCCCAGCTTCCCGCTCGCGGAAGGTGTTCTCCAGCCCCAGGGCTCAATCCCCAGGCAGAGGAGGGTCCCACCCATGCCGCGACTCGCCACGACCTCCGTGCTGCTCTCGATCCTCGCCGGTGCCGCCTGGAGCCAGCCCGAGGACCTGAACATCCTGACGTCGGGCTGGCCCGGGGCAGTGTTCTTCCGTCAGTGCGAGGGGACCTTACGACACAGTGACATCACCTACGGTGAATGGGAGGCGGCTTTCTCTCGCCTGGACGGGATCATCGGGAAGGCCCTCGATGAGGAGATTCCTGGCACCATGGAGCGCTGCCCCGAAGCCTATCGACGGTTCAAGGCAGCCCACCCGGACCAACTGGCTCTGCTGCACTTCAATGGCAACTCCCGGGATCCGCGGTTCGACGCCGGCGAGCTCTTCGCGGGCCATTGGATCTACTACAACGGCTGTGGTGTCACCAGGGATGTGCCGGCCGAGGCGGACGAGACGGTGATCGCCGTCGAGGATACGGACCTCTTCCGGGTCAACATGGGCCGCTTCCAGGATAAGAACGAAGACCTGGCCATCTGCCGTCTGGGGCCCGGCGGCAGGCCCGACTGGAGCGTCTCGGAGCAGCTCCAGCTCATCGCCATCGACCACGCGGCGAGCACCCTGACCGTCCGCCGCGGCGCCTTCGGGACCGAGCCCCAGAGCTTCCCCGCGGGCGAGTCGTACATCGCCGCCCACGCGTGCGAGGGTCCGTGGGGCCGGAACGCCAACTTGCTGTGGTACTACAACTACTCCCTGACCTGCCCCACAGACGCCCAGGGCCGGCAGTGTGCGGACGTATTGGTGGAGGACATCGCCCAGCGGTTCGAGCCCGGAGGGGTGCTCGACGGGCTCGACGGGCTGGAGTTCGACGTGCTCCACTACGACTTCCTGGGGCCGTGGGGAATCGGCAGCCGGGCCCTGGACGTGGACGCCGACGGGCAGCCCGATCAGGGCTGGCTCGATGGGCGAAACGTGTACGGGCTGGGCGTGACGGAGTTCACCCGGCAGCTCCGGGAGCGGGTCGGGCCCGATCTGCTGCTGCTGGCCGACGGGCACTCCGACCGGCACCAGCGCTCCTTCGGGATCCTCAATGGCATCGAGAGCGAGGGCTGGCCGACCCTCTCCGACCCCCTCCTCCGTGAGTGGTCCGGCGGGCTGAACCGGCACCTCTACTGGCGCGATCACGCCCACGCCCCCGCCTTCAGCTACATCAACCACAAGTTCAACGACGCCTCGGGCCAGATCGACACCCCACCGAACATCGACCGCCTCGTCATGGCGGCGTCGCTGTTCACCGATTCCGTCTTCACGTACTCCCAGACCCCACCCCGAGCCGGGCAGGTGATCGGCATCTACGACGAGCTGCGCCTGGGTACCGAGGATCAGCTCCACTGGCTGGGCTCGCCGCTGGGCGAGTCGAGGCACCTGACGCTCGATTCGCCGAACCTGCTGGATGATTGGGACCCGGCCCACTTCCGGCCCGGGTCTTCGGGTGCGGTGCACTTCGAGATGGGCAGCATCCCCGTCGCCGGCCGGGACGTGGTCCTCTCGGCCACAGCGCGCTGCACGGTGACCGATGGCGGCCCGGGCGAGCGATCTCTGCGGGTGAGTGCCCGCCCGGCGGGCGATCTGATGCGCGCCGACATCGCCGACGCCGCAGTGATGCAGCTCGAAGACGGCCAGGACCAGCCCCTCGACCGAGCGACGGGCGCCTCGCTGCACTACATGCTGAACGCCGAGATCGAGGGCGATGCCAGGGTCGGGTAC
>WJIW01000194.1 GCA_014730065.1 Armatimonadia bacterium
CCGGGGAAGCCCATAACGGTCTCGATGAGCTGGCGATGAAGCTGCGGTGGAATGTGTCCCACGCCTCGGCCGCTAGCCACGGATATGCTCCTCCTCGACGAGGATCGCCCCGCCCCGCTGCACTAAGGCACCGATCAGCTCTTCCACCATGGCATCCCGCTGGTAGCCCGGCATGGAGGGCATGGCGCGGCGAACGGAGGGGGAGCGCAGAACGTCCATAGTGTGGGTTGGGACATGGGAGAGGGCCTTGATGAACTCCGCCTGCCACGGGTGCACGGACAAGGTGAGTCGGTCTCGATGCTCCGTGGTATCGGGACTGCCCGTAAGCCGGCCGGTCTCGGGGTCTGCCTCCGACGGGTCCCACGTGTACTCGAAGTACTTCACGATCCCGAGCTTCTTCCAGCGGCCATCGCGGATGTCGATCCGCGGAGGCTCGAACTCGGGCCGGACGGCGACGAAGGTGTGCTTGTGGAGAGCCCCGTGCACCAGCTCGCCGATCTGGTCCGCGTGTTCGTTGGACATGGCATGCAGGCTGTTGGCCAGCTCGGGGTCGCGGCCCAGGTGAGGCTTGGGGTCGTACAGGTGGGGCACCATCCAGCGGTGGAAGCGCATATCACAGGCATGGAGCATGGCATGGATGTCGTCCACGGTATAGGCCCGATCCTGGGCATGGAGCAGGAGATCTACGATACCGCCCTTGTTGCCGGGCTGCATCTCGAATCCGTAGGAGGGAATGTGGGCGGGGAACCACGGTGGCGCGGACAGCATCGCCTGACGGGCCAGATCGATGTGGTAGTCGATGTCCTCGTCGGGATTGGCCAGGAGCTGCATGGCTCGTTGAAGCATGTACACGCCCACGCGCCCATATTGGCCATAGAGCATGATGGCTATGGCGCCGTGGGGATCGAGTACCGAGCGCAGTGCTCGTAGCCCCTCGTCGGGATCGGGCATGTGGTGGAGCACGCCGGTGGTCACGATGTAGTCGAAGGTCATGCCCAGCTCCCCAACGTCGAGGAGGGAGAGCCGGTGGTACTCCAGGTTGTCCAACCCCAGGCGCTCCTTACGGGCCCGGGAGCGGGCCAGGGAGGCCTGGCTAAGGTCGATCCCCACGACCTTGGACCGCGGCGACATCAGCGCTAGCTGTGCCGACGGGCCCCCGGTCCCGCAGCCTGCATCCAGAATGTGCATGGCATCGTCCGCGGTGCGCCGCCCGCCCCAGACCAGCGGACACATCAGGGGCATTATGCTCGTCGTCACCCAGCCCTTTGGCATCTCTCCGGGGTCGAGATCGGGGTACGGGAACCGCTCGTACTGCTCCCTCACCAGCTCCGTGATGTGGGCGGAGTGCTCGGCATCGATGGCGCTCAAGGCGACCTCCCGCGTGACCTGGGTGCGGATCGGAGCCTTCGTCTTCTGCCGCTACCGGTAACGGTCCTTCGTCCCGAATCGGGGCTCGGGGCACCCGGATCGACAAAAAGTGCGCGCGAACGGTTTGGAGAAGCGGCCTTCGTGGAAGATGAATCCTGCGGGAGCGAATCTGGCAAGCAGTACGAACACACAACGCCGCAAGTCCTGGTCCGAAGTTGGGGGGGCCCGGTATGGGGAAGAGACTACAGAGCTTCTACGACCTCGCGAGTCGCGCTCACGGCACGGCGGGCAAGGCCAAACTGGCGCTCCGCACCCATCTCTCGGTGCGTATGGCGGGGCAGGTGCCCGACACCGAGGAGCGGGTACGGGAGTTCGAGGCCGCCCTACGCTGGATCGACGGCAGCGAGCAACAGCGCCACGCCTAGCATCACGCCTCCGGACCACCCACCAGCCGCGGGACCACTAGCACCTCGGTGAAGCCCTCCGACCTGCGCGGCGGCTGGAGCCGACGTGCCATACGCTCGATCACCTCCCGCGGCACGTTGCGATCGCGGCCGTCATTGGCCGCCATGGCCTGGTCCACACTGGCCTGGAGCCACACGCAACGGGCCTCCACCCCGGCCTCTTCTGCCAGCTCAACCCAGTTGCCCCGTTCGGTCCGGGTGGTATTGGTGGCATCCACCGTGACGTCCCGCCCCTCCCCGAGGGCTTGGCGCACCCGCCGTCGGGCCAGCCGGTACACGTCGTCATTCATCGCCTGACATGATGGGTCGCCCGTCAGCTCCCGGCGAATCTCATCCAGGCATACGATCACATCCCCCTGCCGGCACCGGTCCCGCCAGGTCGTCTTCCCACTGCCCGGTATCCCGCAAAGTACCGTAAGCACCCGAGCCCTCCCCCCTGATAGGAAGTGGGAATATGATTATGGGCCCATACGTCAGGACCTGCAGACCCCGGCGGCATGCCGCCCGGAAAGGCCAATCCCAACATGACAGAGGCCCTGCGCCGGAACGCACTCCCCATCGCCCTCGTCGCCATCGCCTGCGGCATCATGACCGGCTACTTCGCACTCCAGGCGGGACCGACCAGCGAGGCCGTCGTGAACCCCAACTGGGCGCTCCAAAGGCACGCCAACGAGAACAACATCCCCGTAGCCAAGCTGATCCACGAGCTGGGTCACAAGTACCCCGGCGCGAGGGAGTGGCCGGTTCGGGGCAAGCACGTCTCGCAGCTTCCACCCGGGGCGGAAGGGGTCCGGCATGCCCTCGAGGAGCTATCGGCCGAGAGCGCCGTGGACTGGCGGACCCTCGTGGTGTTCCCCTTGTTCGGCTTGTTCGTCATCGGGGCCTTGCTTACGCTCCACAGCCGGCGCGACTTCTCGAAGTGGCGATGGGCGGTGCTTGCCGCGGGAGTGGCCGTGTTCGGCGTGTGGCTCTCCGCGAGCCCCAATCCCATGGAGGGTGTCGTCAAGGCGTTCAAGTACCTCGTCGGACTGGAGGCCGCGCCCCTTGAGCGGGTGCTGGTGCTCGCCGCCTTCACCCTGCTAGCCATCGCGGGGAACAAGTTGATCTGCGGCTGGGGCTGTCCCCTGGGCTCGCTCCAGGACGTAATCCACCGGTTCTCGCCCCTCAAGAAGTGGAAGCCGCCCTTCTGGCTGACCAACACGCTCCGAGTGGCGCTCTTCGGAGTGTTCCTGTGCCTGCTCTTCGGCTGGATCTTCGGCGTGGATCGGTTCGTCGTCTACCACTACGTGAACTTCTTCAAGCTGTTCACCTGGACCATGGCCTTCCCATGGTGGGTGCTGATCCTCGCCGGCCTGGTGTGCCTGGCCTGGTACCGGCCCTACTGCCACCTGATCTGCCCCTTCGGTCTGTGGTCCTGGGTCGCCGAGAGCCTCTCCCTGAGCCGCGTGCGCATCAGTGACGACAAGTGCATCCGGTGCCAGAAGTGCGTGAAGGCCTGCCCCAGCCACGCCGCCAACGGGCGGATCAACTC
>WJIW01000195.1 GCA_014730065.1 Armatimonadia bacterium
ACAACCCCAGCCGGCGTATGCGGCAGGTAGATCCCCCAGGCGCGCATCGGCTCCCCCAGGTAGTAGCCGAACAGTACGAGCAAGGTCATGCCCGCGGCGATGGGAGGCATGACAATGGGCAGGTCCAGGATGGTGTCCACAGCCGGGGCGAGGGGGATCCGGTAGTGGGATAGGGCATACGCCGCGGGGATGGCGAGCAGCGCCGAGATCAGGGTGGTCAGGGTTACCGTGGCCAGGGACATGCCCATGGCGTACCGCATCTGAGGCGAGGTCACGGTGCTGCGCAGGTCCTCCAGGTCCACGTAGAAAGCGGCGGCGGCGATGACCGCGACGATGAACCCTACCTCGAAGATGAGCGCACCCGCCGCGCTGATGTGGAAGGCGCGCTCGCTGAAGGGACGCCGCCCCATCCCGCCAGCCGGCGCCGCCGCTGCAAGGGCTGGACTCGCGTCAGACATCCGGGCCCTCCCGGGGTGCGAGCCGGATGCCCTCCGGCGCCTCGGTGCGGAAGCCCTGCTGCTCGAAGATCGCCGCCGCCTCATCGGAGGCCACGAAGTCCATGAACTCGGCCGCCTCCTCGGGATGCGAGGAGCAGGAGAGGGTTGCGAGGAGCACCTCCGCCACCTCGTTGACCTCGGGGTCCAGCTCGATCCAGTCCATCTTGTCGGCGTGCTGCTCGGCCACCGCGTCCCACAGGATGCACGCGTCGGCGCCCCTCATGGCGATGCAGTTGGCCAGCTCGGGTATGCACCCACCGCGCATGACCACGTTGTCGTGAACGGCATCCTTGATACCCGCCCGCTCCAGGATGCGCTGCGTGACGGGCCCGACGGCGAGGGCCTGGGGATCCCCGATGGCCACCCTGACCCCTGGCTTGGCGATGTCGGCGAGGCTCTCGATACCGCCGGGGTTGCCCTCGGGGAAGCAGAGCACGGGCGTGAAGTAGACCACGGCGCGGGTATCGGCGACCAGGTCGCGTCGCTCGGCCAGCACGACCCAGAAAGCCTCCCCGGGCATGTACAAGTCGCCCTCGTGCGTGAAGTCCAGTGTGGCCAGCAGCATCCCCGACCCGGCGTAGGAGAAGTCTGGCCGTACACCCGTTCGCTCGTAGTAAACTCTGCCGACCTCATCCATGGCTGGCTGGAGGCCCGCCCCGCAAGGGATGAGGAGGTGGGTCGCCGCCTCGCCTCGATCCCTCGGGACGCCACGCTGGAAGCCCGAGCACGCGAGGACGGCCTGCGCTTCATCGGAGGTGAGGGCGTCCAGATAGGCTTGGGCGAGAGCCTCCTTGCCCCCCGGCATCGGGCAGCCCACAACATCGGCAGCATACGGCCCGTCCTTAGGCAGGAAGCATCCGATGGAACAGGAGCCGCTCTTCTTCCCGAACATCACGGCGGGCAGGTAACTGACGCCCGCATGGGCCTCCCCCTCGGTAACGGCGGCCATCGCCGCCCTCGGACTCGGCACCGTCTGCAGCTTGTCCTCGATCTGCTCCATCAGCCCCGTGGCCGCGACGGCGTCGAGGAACAGCCTTCCGGCGGCGTCATAGGCGGCGTCGGGCACGGCGATGCTCTCGATCTGAGGCTGGGCCAGGTCCGATAGCGCCTTGACCTTGATGCCACTGCCCTTGGAGGTGGTGACTACGGCGATCATGCCCGCCACCTTGTCCTCGGGCTCGCGCTCCAAGCCTAGCGCCTTCGTGGCCACCGCGAGAGCCGGACCCCGGGGCATGAGGAGCACGTCGCCCCCCAGGGTGCCCTTCTCTAGCTCCGCCAGCAGCTCGTCGATGACCCGGGTCTCCAGAACCACGTTCCGACCCGCATCGCCCATCCGCTCATGCATGTCGCGGAGGGGACGCTCCAGCACCTTGGGCGCCACCACAGTCATGCTGTCCTCGATCTCGAGTGGGACCACCCTCGGCATCGCAGGGGTGGGCTCGGACCGGCCGCAACCCGCGGATAGGGCGCCTGCCAGGGCCGCGGCCGCAAACACGAGACTTAGCTTAGACACGTACCTCCACCTCATTCCCGGCATCTGGGGGCTTCGATCACTTGAAGAGCTCGGTGGGCCGACCCCGCATGGGCTTGGCGTGGCCGTCCATCATCGACGCGTTCGTGAAGGTCCACTTCCCCGAGTGATGGAGGAACTCTCCGCCCTGCTGCCAGTAGTGCTTGCCGAACACATCGCTCCACATCCACATGCTGGGATCGGACGCCAGGGTGAGGTGTCTCGGCGGGTGGTACTGCCCGAAGGGGCCCGTGTGGGGATGGATGGCATCCATGCTCCAGTAGTAGTAGCCGATGTTCCCCATGCTGAAGTTCTCGACGGTGGCGTTCAGGCACGGGTCATAGCCCGAGAGGGCGCGTATCGAAGGGCAGTAGAAGATCTGCCAGTTCTCGGCATACGGCTTGAATGCCGCCACGGTCGTGGGCATGGCGTTGCCCTGGGTGGGGGAGACGGGCAGTAGCTCGTCCCAGTCATCTCCGTACATCAAGCCAACACAGGCCAGTTGCCGAAGATTGCTGAGACAGTTGGCGCTCCTTGCTCGCTCTCTGGCACGCGCGAAGACGGGGAACAGCATGGCTGCGAGGATTGCGATGATGGCGATGACGACGAGCAGTTCAACCAGCGTGAAAGCCCTGCGGTGGGACAATGACAGCCTCCAATCT
Source organism: Armatimonadia bacterium (assembly GCA_014730065.1). Taxonomy (GTDB): domain Bacteria; phylum Armatimonadota; class Zipacnadia; order UBA1398; family UBA1398; genus UBA1398. The sequence goes on from WJIW01000195.1 coordinate 2,670, forward strand.
GAGACTCCGAGCGACCGGTCACTACCGGCTGCGTTGGCCAAGTGCGTACGTGCCGGCCAGTGCCGGGCCGACACTGGAGCGCGTCCCCATTGGCGCGCGATCCATGGCGTCCCGTTCGTTGCCTTCTGCTCGGCTCCTACGCGAGCGCTGACTTTATGTTTCAGACAGGGAGTTAGTGACACATAGAGACCCGCTCATTACACTCCGCACGGCCCCCGCAGATATTTCGAGGGCCTAGCGAACGCTGCGTGCCCCTCCCCCGCGCCGGCCTGGACCTCAGTCCCCCGAGAGACTCTCGGCCAGCACGCGGCGGAGGTACCGCCGTTGGGGCACTCGTCCCGACACCAGTACCTTCCCGTCCACCACAAGGGCCGGTGGCAGGACGATCTCGTCCGTTGGCGGCTCTTCGGGCCCGAGGGGGTTGTGGGACTCGACCCGCACGTCCTCCCGGCCAAGCTCTACCAGTAGCTCCCGGACCGTCGACTTGAGATTCTCACACTTGGCACATCCCACACCCACGATGACCGCACGCTTCTCACTCATCACGCCACCCGATCCGTTCCGGCCTGAAGGGCCTCACGATGGTTCCAGGTGTCACGGCAGATGCACCGGCTGTAACCCGACCGTCCTTGGGGCTCGCAACTGTACTTCTCGTACAGCTCGGCCACCCGGCGCCGGAGCTCCCGGTAGTACTCCAGGCCCGGCTGTGCGGTACGGTCGAGGACCGGATGCTCGCCCGTCTGCCAGATATCCAGGAGGGGTACGATGCCGCGGCTGCAAAGGTACTCGCAGCCCTCCAGCAGATCCTCCAGGGGCTCCAATCCGGCCACGAAGATACTGCATGCCTTCTGGTGGCCCTGGGTCTTGCGGATGTACTCCAGCGCGGCGATCCACTCATCGCGCCCCACGAAGGACGCCTTGCCCGGGCATATCTTCGCGAACAGATCGGGGTTCCAGACTTCCAGGTCGTAGGAGACCCGGTCCGCGCCGGCCTCGAAGACCTCATCCACCGCCGACGGGTCGCGGGGCGCCGACATGAGCACACTGATCTCGCCCGGTATGCGGTCCAGGCCCACCCGCTCGTCGATGGTACTAATGATGCGGGCCACATGGGCACACTCGCCCCCATCGCCGATCCGGCTCCCGCCGGTGATGGTCATGTCCCACGTCGAGCCTTCTTCGGCGACGAAGGCATGCTCCACCACCTCGGCCATCTCCTCGGGCGTCGGGTCGTGCCACTTGATGGTCCCTTGCTTGCCTAGGGCCCGGCCTTTGGTCCCCCGGAAGCAGAACAGGCACGGCTTGCCCCGGTCAGCGAAGTCGCACTCGGAGTAGTAGGTCATCCACAGCGTGTCGGCGCCGTGGAGCTGGGCGAACTTCGGGAAGGGCGTGCCCGTCGAGGTCCTGCGGTCGAAGAGGGTGGAGCGGGGGAAGAAGTGGATCTCGGTAAGCTCCTGGCCCCGGTGCTCGATGACGGGCCAGCCCGTGCCGGGTAGTCGCATCTTGAAGGGCGAGGCCTCGCCGCGGTTGAGCATCTCGATGACCGTGCCGTCGGGCAGACGGAATGCCTCGGGTAGTAGGATCGTCTCGAGGTCGGGTTGGTAGGACCGGGCCCCGCGGGAGACGATGGGCCGGACTCGATGGCTCTCGCCGAATCGCGCGACCACCTCATCCACGGGTATGTCCAGCCCCTGGGTGACCAGAAGGACCTTTAGGTCGAGGCTATCGATCGTCCCATTCTCGTAGGGGTATGATGCCAGCATCAGTTCGCTTCGTCCCTTCGGCGCGCATTCCTTAGGTCTCGCCGGATGGCGAGCAGATTGACCACTAGCACGACGGCCACGAGGGCGGGGCCCGTCCAGAGGTATACGGCTGACCAGAGCTCGCTCACGGCTATGCCTCCCTGACTTTCGCCACACCGAACTGCTCCTCGACCGCCGTGTCGGCGGCCGACTTGCGGCCCGCGAGGCTGACGGCGATGGCGAGGCCAGCCCCCAAGGCGGCGCTGACCGGAATGCTGATCAGCTCGTAGTGCTCCACCCCGGCCTTCCGCAGCCCGACGAAGAGCATCGCCCCGAGCACCATTCCGCCCCCCACGCCGGCGACGAACCCGGCCGGGGTGAGGCGCCGCCACCATAGGGTGAGGAGCAGCGGCGCTAGCATCGCGCCCTTGGCCGCCCCTAGGAAGAAGACCGCCTGCATGAAGTTGACCTTGAGCATGGCGAGGGCTCCCATGCCGAGGGCGAACAGGCACATGGCCACCCGGCCGGCTCGAACCGTCTGGGGGTCGGTCGCATCGGGTGCCAAGTGGGCCCGGTACACATCGGTCATGAACAGGGCTCCGAAGGCCGAGATGCTGCCATCGCACGATGACGCTGCCGCCGACAGCACCAGGGCGGCGAAGAGCCCCGTCCAGCCAACACCCAGGCCCCGGGCCATGGTGTCGAAGGCGATGCCGCTGCTCGCCTCGGTCTGCAGCCCCATGGCCAGGCCGAGTACCCCGAGGGTGCCGAAGGCGAACCCGTACGGTATCCAGCCCAGCCCCGCCCTAAGATATGCGCGCCTTGCGTCGTCGCCCTTGAGGGCCCACGCGTACTGCCAGAGGCTGGGGTAGGCGAAGGCGCTGAACCAGCTCATCAGCAGGAAGGGTAGGCCCAGCTTGAGGAAGGCGGTGGGTGACAGAAGGCTGGCCTTCTCGCCCCAGCCTGCCGAGGCCCGGGCCAGCAGCGCGACGCCGTCGCTGTTGATGACGAGTGCCGGCACGATGAGGAGGGCCGCCACGGAGATCAGAACGTACTGGGCACAGTCGGTCAGGATGGAGGTGGCCATGCCGCTCAATAGGACGTAGGCGAGGACAAGGCAGCACGTCAGCGCGACCCCCGTCTGGTACCCGATGGATGTGAAGCGCTCGAAGAGAAGCCCGACGACATTGAGGTTGAGGAACAGCAGGACACCCGCTGAGAGCATATTGAGGGCCGAGATCACGTACCGACCAGCCTCGCCATGGCGCCGGGCGATGAAGTCGGGCAAGGTGCGGCCGTCGGGGGCGAGACGGCGGATCCGGCTCACGATCGGCGTGAAGACGATGAGCATCAGGCCACCGCCAATGGAGTAGTAGATGGGGCCCGCAATCCCGAAGTCGTACCCGTTCTGCGCCGGGGTCGTGATGGTGAAGGACCACGTCCACGCCGCGAGGAGCGAGGCGGCGCCGATCCCCAGCGGCACCCGCCGGCCGGCGACGACGAACTGCTCGGCGGTCGCCCGGCCCTCAACCCACCTTCGGGTTAGCCACCACGCGATGGCGGCCCAGACTACCAGGGTGCCTACCGCGACCACGTCGATCCACGTCATAGCGCCATCCTCCGCGAGAGCAAGGGCCGAGGGCCTTAGTCGCGAGCTATCGGCCAGAGGCCGCCATACCCGCCCTCATCGAAGGCTTTGCCCTTGGCATGGCCGTCGAAGTGGACGAAGTTCATGTGGTGTATCCCGTCGCGATCCCCGGCGAACCAGCCGGCTAGCACGCCCTTCACGTTGTGGCTGGAGGGGGACGCGTCGGAGATCAGCACCGCGTTGGGATACTGCACACTGGCCATGGGCTCACCGGCCATGTTGCGCTGGCGGTACCATTCCCCGGCAGCCCACGAGTTGCCTGGGACCACGTAGCCGGGGTGGCCTGCAACGTACCAGTAGCTGCTTCCGCCGAAGTCCTCCCACTCGCCTCGGGCCCCCGCATAGTGCATGTGGCACTTGAAGATGTCGCCATTCTTGATGTACGGCATGATGGCATGGCGCAGGGGCGGTGGGTTGGGCCATCGCACGGAGTCCGGCCCCCACTGACCCGTAGCCCATGCGGATGCCGCGGGGAAGACCTCATCGTTGTCTTGAGCGTACGAGAGGGTGGCGGTTCCAAGTTGCCTGATATTCGAGAGGCAGCTCGTCTTGTGGGCCTGGGTGCGGGCCTTGGCGAAGACCGGGAAGAGTATGGCGGCGAGAATGGCGATGATGGCGATGACGACGAGCAGCTCGATGAGCGTAAACCCACGGTTCACCATGGAGGAAGCCCCTTTGATATGAGATGCTACGGATCATACCGCTTCATCGCGTTTCGCCTCGCTCGGCTTCGCTCCTCCCCAGGACCACGAATCTGCATCCAGAGCGAGCCGGATCTGGCGGGATAGGGGTGACGTCAGGCATCGGTGAGCGGGTTGGCTGCCTTCGGGCTCTCCCCAGGGCCGGGCTGGTCGCGGGGGACCAGATGCACGGCATCGGCTGGGATGAGCGCACAGACGGGGGCGCCCTCCTCAAGGCCCAGGGCGGCGAATGCCTGATACGTCAGCGAAACGGTCAGGGGTAGATCGCCCACCAGGTCGATCGTCACCGCCCGCCCGCGGTCGAAGACCCGCCCAACGGACGAGGGGATGGCATTCATACCATTGGCCTGGGTTGCGCTCGCCGATCCAGGCTGGAGAAGCACGGACTCGGGCCTGATGGCGACGAGTAGCTCCCCCTCCCCTCTGGGCCGAGCGGTGTGCAGCTCGACCCGATCGCCCACCAGCACTCGAGTCCCCTCGGGATCCAGCACCGTGGCGGGGAGCAGGTTGGCGCCTCCCATGAAGCGTGCGAGGAACTCGGTGGCAGGCCGCCTCAGCACCTCGGCGGGCTTGTCGACCTGTAGGATCCGGCCGTCGCGCATGACCGCGATGCGGTCGGCGAGATCCAGGGCTTCCTCGAAGTTGTGGCAGACATGGATGACCGTGGTCCCGAGCTCCCGAGTCGTATCCCGGAGCCAGACGGTCAGATCGGCCCGCGTCCCCTCATCGAGGGCGCTGAGGGGCTCATCGAGGAGTAGGAGCTGGGGGTCGGAGGCCAGCGCCCGGGCCAGTGCCCCGCGCTGCTGCTCCCCGCCCGAGAGGGTGCGCGGTCTGCGGTCCAGGAGGTGATCGATGCCCAGGGTGGTGGTCAGCCGGCGCACTATGGCATCGGCCTCGGCACCGCGAACCCCGCGCAGGCGGAGGGAGAACTCGATGTTGCCCTTGAGGGACATATGGGAGAACAACACGTAGTCCTGGGGCACGTAGGCCACATCGCGCTTCTCCGGGGGCAGGTCCGTCACGTCGCGCCCGTGCAGGTGCACCGAGCCTTCCTCGAGATCGTGGATGCCCGCAACGCACTCCAGGAGCACGGTCTTGCCGGCGCCCGTCGGGCCCAGCACGACCATGTACTCGCCGGTGGCCACGCGCAGGTCCACGCCCCGCAGGGCGAACTCCCCCAGGACCTTATGCGCGTTGACAACGTCGATCATGGGCCGTCATTCCCGTGCAGCTTGTGGCTCTCGAGTATGCTCCGGGCTTGGGGGCCTTCCACGTATTCCAGGAATCGCTTCGCGCCCTCGGCGTTCGGGGCATCGGCGGTGCGGGCGAAAACGAGGGGAATGGGCGGGACCAGGTCCTCGGGCAGGGGGCGAACGGCCTCGACGGCATCGCCATCGTGGGTGAGGCACGCCTCGAAGACGATGGCGGCATCGATCTCCCGGTCCAGGCCGAGCCACTTGAGCAGCTCACAGCCGCTCCGGCTGAAGACGAAGCGGTCCTCGATGGCCTGCCACTCGCCGGCGGCATCCAGGGCTTCCTTGGCGTAGTGGCCCGCCGCGACCATCTCGGGGTCGCCAACGCCGACCCCACGGACACCGGGCGACCCGAGATCGGACAGACCCGTGATCGGTGGATCCGCCTGGTCGCCGACGGCCAGGACGAGGGTGGTATGGGCTGGGTAGCTCTTGTCGGCGAAGCTCAACTCCGCCGATTCGGCCAGACGGTCCAGCTCCCAGTCGCCCCAAGCCATCCACACGTCGTACCTCTCCGCCGGTGGGGCGCCCTCATAGACGACGCAGGGGGGGCACACGCAGTCCAGGACCACCTGGGTCTCGGGGTGTGCTTCGCGGAAGCCCGAGGCCAGGTCGGAAGCGATGGCATCCATGGACGGGGCCCCGCGTATGCGCAGGCGAAGAGGCTCCTCCTTGCGGGGGCAACCCGAGCCGAGGACAGCGGCGGCGGCCAGGACGAGTCCAAGCAGTAGAATCCGCCATTGCGGGCGTGCGGCTATGCGTCCTACCACAGGTAGCCCCTCCCTCCGAGCGCCTTGAACACCAGCAAGGCGACGGCGGACAGGACGACGAGAATCACGGTCAGGCTCAAGGCCATGCCCACGTCGCCCACGCTCATATTCAGGAAGACCGCTATGGGCAGCGTCTCCGTCTTCATGCGTGTGGCACCGCAGAACATCAGGATCGGGCCGAACTCCCCGGCGGCCCGAGCCCAAGTCATCACAGCGCCCGCTACCAGGCCGTTCCGGGCCTGGGGGAGCACAACTCGGATGAAGGCCTGACGCTCGTTGCACCCCAGAGTGCGAGCGACCTGCTCCATGCGCGGGTGAACGCTATCGAAGGCGGCCTTGATGGCCCGAACCGCGAAGCTCCCCGCGGGAACGAGCTGGGCGAGGATGATGCCCTGCTGTGTGTAGACGAAGGGCATGATGTTCTTCTCGATCCAGACGCCGGCGGTGCTCCCGAAGAAGACCAGAAGTGCGATCCCCGCAACGAGGGGGGGAAGAACGATCGGCAGATCGATGATGGTGTCGATCACCGAGTGTAGGGGGAACTTGTACCGACTCAGGGCGTACCCGGCCGGGATGGCGATGGCGACGGCGATGGCGGTCGTGATGGTAGTGCACACCGCCGTGAGGCGAATGGCAAACCAGGTCTCCTCACTGGCCGAGCCGACGATCGCCCGCCTGATGGTGTCCATGTCCAGGCGGAAGGCGATGGCCGCGAAGACGACGACAATGCCGCCCACGAACAACAGGAGCCCCGTCACCACGAGGTAGCGGAAGGGACTCGTCCACGCCTGGCGTACCGACGCCGACATCAGCTAGCAGCATCCGTCTCCTTGGGTTTGATCCCCGATTTCGCCACCAGCGCCTGGCCCTCCTCGGAGGCACAGAACTCGATGAAGGCCCGGGCTGTCTCGGCGGCCTCCGAGAACTCCAGCACGCCGATCCGGATGGTGGCTGGCTCCCACAACCCGCGGGGCATCTCGATGGCGTCGGTCTCATCGGCGATCTGGGCCGCCGTCACGTTCCAGACCACGGCGGCGTCCAGGGACCCGAGCTGGACCGAGTTCCCTAGCTCGGGCACGTTCCCCGCATGCATGGCGACCCGGGTGGCGACCTGATCGTAGATGCCCGCCGCCTGCAGCAGATCGCGCGTCGTCCGGCCCACGGCGGCCATCTCGGGCTCGCCGATGCCTACCTTCACGTCATCGCGCAGCAGGTCTTGGACCCCCTGGATGCCTAGGGGGTTGCCCTCGGCAACGAGGATCACCGGCTCGAAGTAGCCCACCAGCTCGCTCTCGCTGATGAAGCCGCGCTCCATGGCCTGGTTCAGGTAGAAATCCTCGCCGGGCATGTACAAATCCCCGCGCTTGGCGAAGGTGAGCTGGCTCAGGAGACAGCCCGAGCCAGCATACGAGGCCTCGATCACGACACCGGGGTGTGCTTCCGTGAAGGCGTCGATGGCCGACTCGGCAAAGGGGCGGATCCCCGCGCCGCAGTAAAGGTGGAGCGTGGCGTCGCTGACCTCCGAGTCGGTGGCGTGGGCGGGAGCGAAGTCCCAGTCCTCCCAGATCCGCTGGCTCGCGGGCTCCAATAGGAACTCCACGAAGAGCCGCCCCAGCTCGGGGTTCTCCGACCCCTTGACCACGGCGGCCTGGCAGGGGATCTGCCCTGTCAGCTCCTCATCGATCTTCCCGAGCATCTCGACCGGGGTGGGCAGCTTCTCCTGGGGCCCCCCTACGCGCTTGGCTTCCTTCGCGCATGGGTAGTAGATGAGCCCGACATCGGCCTTGCCCGTTCCGAGCTGCTTCTTGACCAGGGCCGGCTCGTCGGTGGACCACACCTTGGGCTCCAGATCCTCCCAGATGCCCTGGGCTTGGAAGGCTCGTGCCGCATAGTAGCCCGAGCTGTTTCGCTCGCTGGGTAGGGCGACGGTGCGCACCGACTCCTTCAGCAGGTCTTCGGACGACCGCACATCGCAGGGGTTGCCCTTGGCAACAATGAGCGCGAGGGAGTTGTAGGCGAAAGTGACCGGCGCATCTTCGATGCGGTCAGCCGCCACGGCCCGGGCCATCTCCACGTCGCCCAGACACAGCCACGCGTCGGGATGGTCCTTTCCATCCTCGATGGCGGCCGACTGGACGTCCACATTCCGCAGGTCAAGCTCCATATCGACCTGGGGGTACCGCTCCTGAAAGAGCTTCTTGATCTCACCAAAGGGCCCAGCCATTCCGCAAGGCACGAAGACCAGGAGTGTGCCCGAGGGCTGATCCTCGCCTTGCGCGGATGCCCCGGCCGTGGCTCCACCGACGGGGCCGGACGCATCGGCCGGTTGCAGGGCTTTGCATCCCACCAGTCCCACCACTAGGGACAGCAGCAACAGACAGATTGAAAGGCGACTCATCGGCATGAACTGCCTCCATTCACTTACAGGGTACTCTATCACGCCGGCCAGCCACCTCGCCGATTGGCGGGTGGCGGCAGCGGGCGGACTAAGCCGCGCTCTCCTCGCCGGACTCAGCCTTGCTCACCAGGTTGGCGACGAGGGCCTCCAGGTCCTCGGGGAGCCAGTCTTGGCCCATTTTGCGGCGGAAGGTAGCTTCCTTCTCTTCGCCGCCCACCTCAAACTCCCAGTGGGTCTTGCCATTGACCCTCACCGCGCCGCAGTCAAGCCCGTCGGCAAGCCAGCGGTCGAAGCCGGCGTCGGACTCGAAGTTCACCATCTCCAGCCTCACTGAGTCCCCATGATCGCTCTGCAAGCTCTTCAGGAACTGCCAGGTGCCGACGTGGGTCTCGTTGTCGGGGAAGTAGGCGGTGATCTGGACGGGCGCATCCTCGGGGCCGACCGTCCGAATGCCGTTGCCGCCGACCTCGCCGCCAGTTGGCCCGGCGGCCACGTCCTGGGGCTGGAAGTCGGTGGTGCCCGGCATGCCATTGTCGGCCAGGATCGTCAGGCCCTGAGGGCTGGTCAGAAAGGCAACGAGGGCGGCCGCTGTCTCGGGGTTCTCCGAGGTGTTCAGGGGAGCGACCCATATCTTCTGCTTCTCATACGTCTCGGGGTCGAACTCGTAGGCGATGCGGACTTCCGATTCGCTCATCTTCTCGGGGTTCGTCTCCAGAGGGCACGCGCGGTAGGAGATGCCCACATCGGCCTTGCCGTCCATGACGTACTGGTAGGCCTTGATCGCCTCACTGGTCTGAACCGTCTTGGGCTCGATCTGCTCCCAAAGGCCCAAGTTCATCAGGGCCTCCTTGGCGCACGTGCCCACGGAGTTGACCTCTGGCTCGGCGATGGCGACGGTCTCGCACTCCAGCAGATCCTCCGGCGACTCTATCGTCAGCTCACTATCGCGCTGGACGATGGCGACGAGCCGGAAGGAGCCGACGGCCCGCTTGGAGTCGGGATCCACCAGGCCCTCCTGCTCGAGTCGGCCGATCTCCGAGATACCCGGGGATACGAAGACGTCGGGCCGCACGCCCCGCTCCAGGATCTGGGCGACCAGTACCGAGGCGTTGTCGTACTCCTCCTCGACGGCGGCATCGGGGTTCGCTTCCTTGAATGTGGTGATGGCCTTCTTCACCGGGATGATCATACCGCAGGGCACGTGGACGAGGACCGAGCCCGAGGCGGATACCGACGCGGCCTCGAAGGCTTCGGGCGCCACCGTGCTCACATCGCCGCCGAGCTGCTCCGAGGTCGGCCTGTCCGTCTCGGGGGACCCACATCCGGCGAGGGTCGCCGCCACGGTGGCCAGCACGATGACAGGGAGTACGAGATGGCTAACACGGTAATGGACCAACGGACTCACCCGCTTTCTTAGTGTCCGAGCATGCATGCGCAGATGTACTGTCCGACCTCGCTGCCGTACACGCCGGCGAAAACCAAGGTCAGCAGTATAACCAAGAGCTGGTAGACGATAGTCTTGCCGAATCCCACCGCACGCCCCACGATGATGAGGCCGGGGAAGCTCAGGCCCGCACCCGTGAGCAGGATGGCCAGGGACGGGCCGAGAGTCATGGTGCCGTCTTTGAGGAAGGCCTTGGCGAAGGCGACCTCACTGAGCAATGGGAAGTACATCAGAGCCCCGAAAACGTCGGCGACAAGGAGGGGCCGAAGCTGACGGAACCACCCCGCGTCGGCAGGCGCCTCACCCACCCAGGCATTGACCAGCTTAATGTCCAAGAAGGCCGACAGGGCCCCGATCACGAGCAGCATCGGGATCAGGATGGGGAAGACCAGCTTGACTAGGCCCCAGCACTCCCGCCCCCACTCACGCAGATCATGCCCGCTGAACTTCCGCCACAGCAGCACAGCCAGGGGCGGCAGAAGCACGGCGTAGCCGATGGCCCGAAGCGTCCAATCCGTCTGCCAGGCACCGAAGCCCGCAACGACGAGGAGCCCGCCGAATAGGGCCCATATGTGCCAGCCGGCTATGTCGTCCGGGCCGGCAGCGGAT
>WJIW01000196.1 GCA_014730065.1 Armatimonadia bacterium
ATCGACCACCCGGTCGCACCGCGCCCGAACCTGCTCCATAGCGCCTTGCCCTTCGACAAGCCGGCGCGCCCGCTCCTCGCTCCAGCCCCGGACCTCCCGCAGCCGGCGGATCCGCTCGCCCGCCTCGCACGCCACGAACCACACCTCATCGCACAGCCGGTCGGCGCCGATCTCGAAGAGCACCGCGGCCTCCAGCGCGATTCGCCGGGCCCCCGCCTCCGCAGCGTCCGTCACCGCGCGAGCGACGGCGGCTCCCAGGGGCGGATGCACAATGGCGTTAAGCCGCTCAAGGGCCGCATCGTCACTGAACACCCTTCGGCCCAGCTCCGCCCGGTCCAGGCTGCCGTCGCCTGCGACAACCCCGGGAAAGGCCCCCTCGATGCGGGCCAGGAGGTCCGATCCTGGCCCGATCAACTCCCGGTAGACGGCGTCGGTCTCGATCACCTCGGCCCCGGCGACCTCCAGCAGGCCTAGCAGATAGCTCTTGCCCCCCGCCGCGGGGCCGGTCAGGCCCAGTGTCCGCACGCCGGGATAGGTACATGACGGCGGGAGCCGACGAGGATCCGGCTCCCGCGCTGAATCGATCATACTTCGGGGCCCCTAGCTGGCGGGCGTCTCGGTGGGCTCGGACGAGGTGCTGTCACTGGCCTCGGCCGTGCCCTCCCCACTTTGGGGGGTCTCCTCGCTGGTCTCGCCCGAGGGCTCGGCCGTCTCCGATGGCGTCTCGGGACTCGCCTCCTCGGCGGGCCCCGCTTCCTCGGTCGCCGGTTCGGCGGGGCTCTCGGCCGGGGTCTCCTCCGGTGCGGCCTCGGCACCGTCGCCGTTCTCGCCAACGACTGCCCGGAGCTTGTCGCCGAACATGTCGCCCAGGGTGGCGCCGGCCTCGGGCTCGTCGGCCTTCTTCATGTACTTGTCCATCTCGGCGCGCTCGGCGTCCTTCTGCACCTGCACAAGGGATAGGGTCATGCGCCGCTGGCGGGGCTGGACGTTGATGACCTTGGCGGTGATGTCGTCGCCGGGCTTGACTACATCCTCGGGCTTGGCGATATGGCGGTCGGCCATCTCGCCGATGGGGATGAAGGCCTCCACGCCTTCGGGCAGCTTCACGAATGCTCCGGAGGTGACGCATCGGGTGACAGGGCCCTCGATGGTGTTCCCCACCTTGTAGTTCTTGCCCACGAGCTGCCAGGGGTCGGGCAGAAGCTGCTTGCGGCTGAGGCTAATGCGGTCGCGCTCCCGGTCCACCTTGAGGACCATGACCCTCAGCTCGTCGCCGGTCGAGAGCACCTCGGACGGGTGCTTGACGTGGACCCAATCCAGCTCGGTGATATGCAGGAGGCCGTCGACGCCGCCTAGATCGATGAAGGCGCCGTAGTTGGTGATGTTGCGGACCACGCCCTCTCGGACCTGGCCCTCCTTCAACTCGGCCATAATCTTGTCGCGGTTCTTCTCCCGGACTTCCTTCTCGGCCTGACGGCGGGAGAGGATGACCTTCTTGCGGTTCCGCTCGACCTCGATGATCTTGGCGTTGACGACTTCGCCCACGAACCGCTCCAGCTCGTTGGGGTTGCGGACGCCCACATGGGAGGCGGGGATGAAGCCCGTGACGCCGAGATCGACTCGCAGGCCGCCCCGGACCCTATCGACGACAGTCGCCTGAACGATCTCGCCGCTCTCGTAGGCCGCCAGGATCCGCTCCCAGTTGAGCTCATGGTCGGCACGCTTCTTGCTGAGGGTGATCCCGCCGTCCTCGTCATCGGAGCTGACGACGAACACCTGGATCTTGTCACCCACTCTGAGGCTCTCGAGCTCATCCTCGGAGAACTCCTTGGGGTTGATGAGCCCCTCGGACTTGGTGCCCACGTCCACCAGGACGCCTTCATCGTCGATGCGCACCACGGTGCCCTCGACGATGCTCTTCTCCTTCAGGCCCGAGATGGAAAGCTCGGCTTCAAGCTCGGCCATCGTGGGTTCGCCGCGAATGGTGTCGGCGACAGGGTCCTCCGCCTCGCGCGCTACCTCGCCCGACGCCTCAGGGGGCTCCGGCTTCGGTGTCTCCTCCGCGCTCTGCGGCGAATCGGCCGAAGCGCCGGCTCCTACCGGCTCCTGGGTCGGGTCATCCTGCCTGTTGAAGTCCTGGCCACTAGACATCACTGACGAGCCTCCTAGCGGGTCGGCCGATGGGGCCGACTCCGTCCCGTGGTCCCTAACGCACCTAAGCAGATTAAGGACTAGTCGAATGGGCCGCCTCGCGGCCCTCTACACCCCAGCGAGGCTAAGTGGTACACTCCCGGCCCCTCTGGACGCAATATGGGGAGGCTAGTTTCCCCAAGTTCCTGCCCTTACCTTCAGTCGCTGGGTACTTTTTGGAGGCCCGGTGCCGGAACGTCCGCCACCCCGGCGGACCTCAGGTGTCTAATGCGGTCATTTCGCCCCAGCTCGGCCCCGCTTTGGCATCGACGACGATGGGCACATCCAGCTCCAGGGGCGACTCCATCAACCCGATCACGGCTTCGGCCAGCTTCTGCTCCTTGCCTTCGGGCACCTCGAAGACCAGCTCATCGTGGACCTGGAGTAGCATGTGCGCGTCCGGCCAGTCGGCCACCTCCTCCTGCACCTTCCGCATGGCCATCTTGATCAGGTCGGCGGCGGTGCCTTGGATGGGTGTGTTCACCGCCGTTCGCTCGGCGGCAGCCCTGGCTTGGGGGGCTCCCGAGTTGATGTCGGGCAGGTTCCGTCGGCGGCCCAGGAGGGTGACCACGTACCCGTCGGTCCGGGCCTGCTCGATGGTGTCATCGATGAAACGCTTGACCCCGCTGTAGCGCTCGAAGTACCGCTCGATGAAGGCCTTGGCCTCATCGCGAGACATGTCCATATCACGGGCGAGGCGCTGGGAGCCCATGCCGTACATGATCCCGAAGTTGACGGCCTTGGCCGCCCCCCGCTGCTCCCGGGTGACGTCCTCCAGGTCCACGTCGTAGAGCAGCGACGCGGTGTACGCGTGAACATCCAGGTTCTCGCGGAAGGCCTCGAGCAAGTTCTCGTCCTTGGAGAAGTGGGCGAGGATGCGCAGCTCGATCTGGCTGTAGTCGCACCCGAGCAGCACCATGCCCTCGGGCGGCACGAAGCACTTGCGGACCTCCCGTCCCCATTGGCTGCGTATGGGGATGTTTTGGAGGTTGGGGTCCGATGACGACAGCCGGCCCGTCACGACGGCCGTCTGGTGGAACGTGGTATGGACTCGCCCCGAGTCGCCGTCCACCAGTTTGAGCAGGCTGTCCACGTAGGTCGATCGCAGCTTGCTGAGCTGGCGCCACTCCAGGATGGCCCGGGCGATCTCGTGCTCCTCCGCCAGGGTCTCCAGGGTCTCGGCGTCGGTGGAGTATCCCGTCTTGGTCTTCCTGCCCCGCGGAAGTTCCAGCTTCTCGAAGAGAACCTCCTGAAGCTGTTTGGGTGAGCCGATGGTGAACTCCTCGCCCGCCAGCTCGAAGATCCTCTCCTCGGCCCCGGCCAGGCCCTTGTCGAGCTTCTGGCCCAGCTCCCTGAGCCGCGTGGCGTCCAGCCGGATGCCGGCGTCCTCCATCTCGGCCAGTATGGGCGGGAGGGGCAGCTCGATCTCGCGGTACAGTTTGGTGAGCGCTTCCTCCTCCAGCGACTCGCGGAGGGTCTCCATCAGGGGGAGGAGGCGCGAGGCGGCTCGGCCGAAGTCCCCGGGCTCCTCGGGCACCCCGAAGTCTTGGCCCAGATGGTTGGCGATGATGCGGGCGAAGTCCAGGCGGCGCTCGCCATGGTCCAGGAGGTGGGCCGCGATGAGCGCATCGTCCTCGACGCCGCCCAGCTTCTGCTCCTCGGGCAGGCCCCGGAGGATCGCCTTCCAGTCGTAGCAGATCTTACGTACCCGCCCATCGGCCAGCATCCGGGCTACGGGCTCGGGCAGATCCGCGCCGTCCTCCTCGCCATCGAACAGGCCCTTGCCGGTCCCTTGGGCGAGGGCGAGGACGTACCCCGCCGTGGCCGAGCAGGCCATGCCGAGCTGGGCCACCCGGCCCGACACCATGTTAGCGATCAGCCCCACGGTGCCCGAGTTCCGCATCTCCGACACCGCTCGGTCGATGGCATCGCCGTCGCCGGGGTCGAGTATGGAGACCTCGGCCTTCACCTCGCGCTCGGAGACGTAACGATCCAGCAGGGAGCGGAAGCCCAGCTCCAGGAACAGCTCCCGGGTCCGCTCCTCGTCCACCTCGTGCCGCTCCAATGCGTCCAGGTCCACCGGCAGGTCGATGTCCCGCTGGATGGTCACGACCTCCTTGGCCCGGCGCACGGCTTCGGCAGCCTCCTGCGTGGCCTCGCGGATCCGCTTGTTGGAGATCTTGTCGGCATTCTCCAGCACCTCGTCGAGGGAGCCGAACTCCTCGAGGAGTCCGGCGGCCCGCTTGGGTCCAACCCCGGAGATGCCCTTGATGTTGTCCGACGAGTCACCCGAAAGGGCTTTGAAGTCGATGACTTGGCTGGGGGCCACGCCCAGTTTCTCCTCCACGCCTTGGGCGTCGAGGACCACGTTCGACTGGAGCGATCGATCGGAGGCGCAGACGAAGGTGTGGTCGGAGACGAGCTGGTAGGCGTCTTTGTCGCCCGTTGCGAGGTAGGTATCGAGGCCCTGCTCCTCGGCCACCGAGGCGAGGGCTCCCATGACATCATCGGCTTCGTACCCCTCGACACCGACCATGGGGAGGCAGAGGGCGTCGGCCAGTCGCTCCAGGAGGGGGATCTGCTCCCGCAGGTCGTCGGGCATGGGGGGGCGGTCGGCCTTGTACTCGGGCAGGATCTCCTCCCGGAAGGACGGCTCCTCGCCCGGCAGGTCGCGGGCGATGGCCACGTAGTCCGGTTGGAGCTCATCCAGGAGCGACTGAACCATGCGCGCGAACCCGAAGACGGCGTTGGTGGGTCGCCCATCGGGTGAGCTGAAAGGTGGCAGGGCATGATAGGCCCGGTAGAAGAGGTTGTAAGCATCCACCACGAGTAGCTTCTTGCGACCGCTGTCCTTGCCCGCATCGTCGCCCAAGGGGCTCACCGTCGTCTCTCGGGAATCTGCTTGGCGGGTTATTCCCCGAGGGGGCCGCCGCTCATCTGGAGCCGGAAGGGCTTGACGCCGCCCGCGGCGCCGCGCTCCATAAGGTACCGCTCACCGCCCCGCAGCATGGCCTCCGACGACGCTTCCAGGAAGCTGCCGAAGGGCAGGGACATGAGGCTGTAGTCGTAGACCTCGGGATCGCTCAGCCCCACCTGGGAGCCGGCGTGCTCAACGGCTTCCTGGAGGCCGCCGATCTCGTCGATGAGCCCATGGTCGATGGCGTCGCCGCCCAGCCAGACGCGTCCGTCGGCGACCTGGCGCACATCGGCCTTCGGCAGGCCCCGGCCCTCGGCCACGGCGGACACGAAGTCATCGTAGATCAGCATGACCTGGTGTTTGAAGATGGCGCGCTCGTCTTCCGTCATGTCCTTGTACATGGAGCCCATGGCTTTGTACTCGCCGCTGGTGATGCTGGTCGCCTCGACTCCGTGCTCGGTGATCAGGTCCTCGATGGACAGGAAGCTGCTGCGCACTCCGATGCTGCCCGTGGCCGTGGCCGAGTTGGCGAAGATGTAGTCGGCGGCGCAGGCCATGTAGTAGCCGCCCGACGCAGCCACATCCCCCATGGACACGATCAGGGGCTTGCCGGGGTAGTCCTGCTTCAGCCGGAGCATGCCGCGGTAGATCTCCTCGGACGCCGCGGCGGTGCCGCCGGGCGAATCGATGCGGATCACCACGGCCTCGCAGGCCGGGCTAGAGAGGGCCGTTTCCAGCTCATCCAGGAAAGGCTCCGGCGCCACGCCCACGCTCCCGAACATGCCGCCCGTCGTCTCGGCGCTGATCATGCCCTGAGCGCGGACCAGGCCCACATGGCCGCCCATACCGAGACCGCCGCCCGAGGGCGCCAGGGCACCGAAGACGATGAAGCCGATGACGGTGACCAAGGCCAGGGCCGATACCAGTCCGACGAAGAAGCCGAAGGCCTTGCCCCCGGGCGGTGGCGAGCCGGCCGCCGGCCGCCGAGGCGCCTGGTGAGTCGGCGGCGTGGACTGGGGCCCGACTGGGCCAGGCGGCGGGCCCGGGTACCGTGGGGCGGGGTGGGGTTGCGGCGGCTGATGCGGCTGCCCCGCCGGGTGGGATGGCGGCGTGGGCGGGGTGGGTGGCGTGGGTGGTGTCGGTGGCGGCCCGGCGTACGGACCGGGCTGGTTGGGCTTCTCGGGACCCGGCTGCTCGGGCATGAGTGGATCCTCCTTGGGGCGTTACCCTCTTGGGGCCGGTGGTGCGAGGTCGGGGTGGAGGAGAGGCGCGCGCCCCTTCCCCACCCCACGTCTGCCTGTTCTGGGAGAGGTTCCCGGTGGTCCGCGCCCCTTCCTGCCTGAAGGGCCCTCGTGTATCCTGGGAGCCCCGTACGCGACGGGCAGATCTGCTCTAGGAGGCACCGGCTTTGCGCATCCCTCGCCCCACCGCCCTCATGGGCCTCACGGCCATGGCCCTGGGCGCCCTCATGCTATCGGTCGGCGGCTGCATGAAGGGCAACAAGCCCCAGCTCGACGTCCCCCCTCCACCCCTCGCTCCACCGAGTGACCAGTACCTGGCCCAGCTGGTCGAGCCCGTGATGATCAGCGAGGTGGCCGACCCCTCGCCCCTCGTGGACCAGCGCCTGGTCAGTGGCGAGAACGGCCTGGGAGAGAGCCTGTACGTCGACTGCGAGCCACGGCTCTGCCGCCGCACGGCTCAGCTCCTGGGGCAAGCCCAGGCCCTGGCCCAGCAGCGTGGGTACTTCATCGTCGTGGTCGATGCCGGCCGCACCCCCGAAGCCCACGAGGCTCTCGTCGCCATGGCCGGCAACCCCGAGCTGGTTCCCGCACCCGAAGAGGACAAGGGCTATCCGGACGACCGGGGCGCGGCCGTGGATGTCACCCTTCTCGACGCTCGGAACGGTGACATCGAGCTTGCCATGGGCACTCGCTACATGGAGATGGCCGAAGCCTCGAACCGGCGCTTCCCCGACCTGGACCGGGAGCATATCAGCAACCGGGTGGCCCTGACCAACATCATGACCGACTCGGGCTTCGAAGAGGGCCCGGCATGGTGGGACTTCCATGACCCCGGATGGCGCCGCTATCCCGAGATGGACGACGAGGACATCGACTACACTCTCTCGCCGGCCGCGGAGCAGGCTCTGACCGAGGCGAGAAACCCCTCGCTGGAGGAGCCCACGGACTTGGACGCCGAGGCAGGCCAGGCGGAGACGAGCGAAGACGCGCTCTAGCGCAAGTTGACGCTAGGAGGAGCTCTCTACCATGACCATGGCAGCGACGCAGGCACGGGCGGGCCTCTGGCTCGCCATCACCATCGGGTTGGGAGGGGTGGCAGTGGCCCAGCAACACGGAGCCAAGCTCAGCGAGGACGGCGAGTTCATCGAGTACCGCTTCGACGGTGAGGCCATCGTGGAGACCTCCCCGCTCCAGGCCCAGGCCTTCGATGCCGGCGACGGCCGGTTCCAGCTCCGGGCCGGGCGCGGTGACGAGATCCGCACCCACCGCACGCCCCTGCCGACGGCCAACACGATCACCGAGGTGGACCTGGTGATCGAGGGGGCGGGCGCCGCGGGACTGGTTCTGCGGTCCACCTCCGACGGGGATCGCTGCTACTCGGTGCTCCTGGATGAGCGGAACCAGACGGTACGCATCCTGACGCTTCCGTGGCAGGGCGACCTCCACAGCGTGCCCTTCGAAGTCGAGACCGGCCGGTCGTACCATCTGCGCGTGGGCCTCTTCGACGTGGATGGCGAGACGGCCGTGGAGGTCTCGGTCGACGGGGAGCGAGTCACCGAATTCGCCGAGCCTCGCCGAGACCTTCCCACCCGGTATGTGGGCCTGCTCGCCCACGGAACCGACGCCAGCTTCGACAATCTCGCAGTGCGGGGCCTGGCCGCCGAGCCCGACGAGGAGCCACTGCTGGGCGAGAGCTTCGATGGCGGCGCCTGGTCCAATCAGCAGATGGAGCCTCGCCCCCTGGAGACCCAATGGGAGGATGGCGCCCTGGTCCTTCGGGACACATGGCCCGAGGCGGGCGTCGGACCGGGTTCCGCGATGCGGCTAACCCATGGGGTCGAGGACGCCGAGGAAGTCTGGGTACCCCATGTCGCCCCCAGCGACGAGTACGTCATCGCCGACCACGCCTTCCGCTCGCCCGCGCTGATCGTGGCGAGCGATGAGGTGGCCCTGGCCCTGATCCCCGACGTGGACGACGTCCGGCGCGCCCATGAGAACGGCTGGGCGACGTGGATGGACTACGACCACCCGGCCAGGACCGTCACCTTCGCCGCCGGAGCCTACCGCCACGCCGACCACCACGTGCTCTTCTGGCCCGCCGATGCGGAGTACTCGGGCCAGGAGATCGAGCTCCGGGTGCACGTCCTGACCAGCGACCAGGCCGCCGACCTGGAGAACCCCTACGGGATGGTCGCTCGCTGGATCTGGGAGCGCTGGGGCTCACCGCGGCTGGCCGAGGGCGGGTCCCAGCTCGCGCCCCTCAGTCGATACGCCGAGTACATCAACCGCTGGGCCTTCGAGCCCGAGCCCGTGGGCTGGGGTGATACCGTCTGGCAGAGCTTCGAGATCGATGGCCGCGAGTGCGGCGCGCCCGCCTTCATCGTCGACGTGGCCCAGCATCCCTCGATCCCCATGGATGAGCGGCGCTGGCGCGAGCAGCGGTCGGTGTGGAACCAGGCCTGGTTCTCGACCCAGCGCTGCGCCAACGGCCTGCTCCGCTTCGCCCGGCAGGTGGAGGACGATGAGCTCGCCCGCCGGGCGGAGCTGATGACCGAGGTCGCCCTCGCCGCTCCCCAAGAGGATGGTCTCTTCCCCGCCGTCTACACCTGCGGCGGAGGTGGCTACAGCCTGTACCCCGACACCCCCGGCTGGGATGAGGCCTTCTGGACCAACTCCAACCGCCGCCCGCCGGGGGTCTCGGGCGACGCGATCCACATCCTAGACGCCGCCTTCACCGCGCGGCTCCTCCTGGAGTGGCACGGGCTAACGGGCAATGACGAGGCCATGGACATGGTCGTGGGGCTCGCCGACCGCTTGGTCGACCTCCAGCTCCCGAGCGGGGCGTACCCCGGCTGGATCGAGCCCGATGGCACCATTCCCCACACCCTTAGGGAGGGCCCCGAGTCGGCCATGGGGGCGGCACTGCTGCTGGAGCTGCTGGGATCAGGCGCCGACCTATCGGCGGACCGCGAGACGGCGTACGGCGCTTCCGCTCGCCAGGCCCTGGCCTACCTGGCCGATGGACCCGTCGACCGGGCTCGCTGGGAGGATTTCGAGACCTACTTCAGCTGCTGCCGATGGTGGGGCGACCGCATCGGCGAGCCCATCGAGCGCAACGGGGTCTACAAGAGCAACACCTTCTCGCCCTTCTGGTGTGCCGAGGCCTTCCTGGCGGGCTACCGGGCCACGGGCGACGAGAGCTACCTCGCCTTGGGCCGCCGGTGCCTGGATGAGCTGAGCCTCTACCAGCAGGTCTGGGATCCCCCGTACATTCCCGCCCCCTGCCACGGCGGTTTCGGAGTCATGAACGCCGATGGCGAATGGAACGACGCCCGGCAGAGCCTGTTCGCACCCCTGTACCTCGAGTACTACGAGGAGACGGGGAATGCCGAGTACTTCGAGCGGGGCGTCTCCGCCCTCCGCGCCTCCTTCGCCATGCTGTACTGCCCCGAGAACGAGGCCGTGCGCAAGGAGTACGAGCGCGTTCACCCCTTCTTCGGCCCCGAGAGCTTCGGGTTCATGATGGAGAACATCGCCCACGGCGGACCTGGGTCGGAGCCCATCGGCCCCTTCACCATCTACACATGGGGCAACGGCGCGGCCTTGGCGAGCTATGCCAAGACCCGCGACCTGTACGGCGACGTGTATCTCGACCTGGAGCGCCGCCAGGCCTTCGGCATCGATGGGTGCGGGGCGACGCTGGGCGGAGACAGCCTCACCATCCACGATCCGTACGGCCGGGAGGAGCTACTGCTCCGAGACTCGGCCGGAGGCGAGCGAACGGTGGAGCTGGAGGACGGTCAGGCAGTGGTCTCCTACTAGGAGAGCGTAGCCAGGCCAGGACCGGGGATGGGGGTGGCGGCCAAGCACGATGGGCGCCCCCCGGCCTCCTCACCCCTTCAGCGCGCCCTCGGTCATGCCGCGCATGATCACACGCTGGAACAGGAAGAACAGAGTCAGGAGCGGCGCGGCCACGATGACCACCCCCGCCAGGATCGCGCTCCAGTTGGCGGTGTGCTCGCCCCTGAACTCCGCCAGGGCCACGGGGAGTGTCTTCCATGAGCCCGTCAGCAGGACCAAGGCCATGGGATACTCGTTCCAGATCCAGACCCCCTGGAGGATGGCGACGGTGAGCAGTCCCACCTTGGACATGGGCAAGATCACATGCCACCAGATGCCCAGCTCGGAGCAGCCATCGAGCCGGGCGGCGTCCTCCAGCTCCCGGGGCACGTCGGCGAAGTAGGCCGTCAGCAGCAGCACCGACAAGGGTAGGCCGAAGGCCACGTACGGGCCGATGAGGGAGAACCACTGGCCCGCCACCTCGGCCCGGGCCGCCATGATGAACAAGGGGATCAGCACAGCGTGGACGGGGACCATCATGCCCGCGATGATGAGGGTCCGCAGGGCGCCCTGCCCCCGGAAGCGCAGCCTGGCGAAGGCGTACGCCGCCAGGGAGGCTAGGAGCAGGATGAGCGCCACGCTGATAAGAGTGATCAAGGCGGAATGGCCCATGGCCTGAAGCAGCCCGCCCTCGATGGCCGCGTGGTAGGCGTCCGCCGACGGCTCCTCGGGCCATGCGAAGGGCTCCCGCCGGGCATCAAACCCCTGCTTGACCGAGGCGTACGCGGCCCAGAGCAGCGGGCTCAGGATGAGGAGGGCCATTAGGGCCACGGCGATCCGACCCAGGATCAGGACGGCGCGACGCATCAGTCGCTCCCCTCCCTGGCGGCCAGGCGCGCGTGGATCAGCGCCAGCAGGAGGGTAATGGCGAGCATCAGCACGGCCACGGCGCTGCCGGCGCCCATACGCTCGGACATGATGGCGGTGGAGTACATGTGCGTCGCCAGGACATCGGTGGCGTTATTAGGCCCCCCCTGGGTCGTGACCCACACCAGGTCGAAGATCTTGATGGACCCGATGGCGATAAGCAGGGCATCGACGAGCATGACCCGCCGCAGCAGCGGGATGGTGATCCCACGCAGACGCTGCCACCAGCTCGCGCCATCTATGGCTGCCGCCTCGTACAGCTCCCGTGGGATGCTCTGGATGCCCGCCAGCAGTACCATCATATGGAAGCCGGTGTACTGCCAGCAGGCCACCCCGATGAGAGCAAGCAGCGCGATGCGCCGATCGGACAGCCAGCCGATGCGCGTGGGCTCATCGGTGGCCAGACTCAGGGCCGCATTGAGAACACCGAAGTGGCCATCGAGGACGATGCCAAACAGCAGACCGATCGCCACCGCCGGGATCACCAATGGCGAGAAGAACAGCGTGCGGAGCAGCCGCGAGCTACGCGATGCATCGCTGAGGGCAGCGGCGAGCACTAGGGCGAGGGGAAGCTGAACCACTAGCGATAGGGTGATCCAGAGCAGGTTGTTCTTGAGCGCCGAGTGGGTCCGCGGATCGGTGAGGATGTCCTGGAAGTTCTCCAGGCCCACGAACCGCGTGGTGCCCCCTACCGGATCCCAGTGGAAGGCCGCCAAGACCAGGCCGAAGAGGATGGGGCCCAGGGCGAAGAGGCAGAAGACCACCAGGGCGGGGGTCACGAACCCGTACGAGGCGACGGGGCTCCTGGTGCGGTGTCCTGCCTCGGCGCCGATCAGGCCCCCTCCTCCCGGGTCAGTCTTGGCAGGGGTCTACTCCTGGGCGGCTTCCTCGCGGGCCTTGGCGTGGGCCTCGCGCAGTCTCTGGAGCACGCCCTCGGGGCTCACCGTGCCATCGAGCATGCCCTGGAGCGCATCGAGGAAGGCCTCGCGCACACTGCTCTCGAGCATGATGTCGGCCCACGGAGTCACGCCCGGCGCCGACGACAGGTCGTTGGCGTACTTCTGGAGCCGCGGCCCCGCGTTCTGATCGGTGACCGCGCCCTCCACGCATACCAGCTCCTGGAGCTCGTCGACGAGCTGCTTGCTGACATCGGGCGACGTGAAGTAGCGGAGCCATGTCAGGGCCGCCTCGGGCACGTCGGTGTCGGCGGCGATGGCGTAGCCGTCGGGGGCGCCCATCATGTAGCTCTGATTGCCCTCGCCCCCGGGCACGCTGGGGAACTGGAACATCCACCAGTTGTCGATGAACTCGGCCGGCGTGAGGCTCTCATCCTGGAACCACCCCAAGTCCCAGGTGCCCGTGTAGAACATGGCGGACTCGTCGCTGGCGAACAGAAGCCGCGCCGAATCCCGGTCCACGCCGTTGGCGTCGGGGGTGAAGTAGCCCTGGGAGATGAGCTCTTCGAGCATCTCCAATCCCTGCCGGTAGCCGGGGTGCGAGAAGTCCCCGCCCGTCACCCGGTCGTAGTCCCGCAGGAGCTGGTCCTCGCCCACCAGCCGCTGCCACAGGATGGTGGCGTAGTGGTGGAGGGGCCAGGCCTGGGCATTGGATAGCGCGATGGGCGTCGTGCCCTCGCCCGCGAACGTTTCGCAGACGTGGATCAGCTCATCCCAGGTGGCCGGCTCGGCCAGGTCTCTATCCTCGAACATCTGCTGGTTGTAGAAGAAGTACTTGCACTGCATGAGCATGGGCACGCCGTAGGTCCCGCCCTCGTACTCGAACAGCGGCATGGAGTTCGGCAGGAACCGGTCGCCCCAGCCGTCCTCGTCCAGCTCCTCGGTCAGATCCATCACCTGGCCTCCCCGGGCGAACTTCCACAGCCACTCGCCGGGCCAGACGAAGAAGACGTCGGGAGCCTCGCCGGCGGCGACCTTGGTTCGGATGGCCATCTTGTAGGCATCGGGCTGGATGAACTCGGTATCGATGCGGATGTCGGGATGGACGGTCTCGAACTCCTCGATGACCTTCTCCAGGGCGGGCTTCCGGGGGGGGTTGACCCAGATGGATGCGAACTCGACTACCGTCGGCGAGGCCGCGGTGCCCGTACCGCCATCTCCATTACCGGCCTCCTCACCGTTGCCGCACGCCGGCAGGCCGATGGCCACAATCAGGGACAGCAGGGGTAGGGCAAGGAAGGCGGCTCTCCTCGTCGCGGTCGTGCGGCGCATTATAAATCCTCCGGTTCGGGCCGATCGGCCGGTGTGTCGCCCGGTGGTGCATCGGGCGGTGTGGGCAAGGGGTCGGGGGCCGCTGGACCGTCATCGGCGTCGCCGCTCTCCGACGGTGGCGGGGCGATGGGCACCGCTGGCTCGGTGGCATCGGGACCGCCATCGGGCTCCGTGGGCGGGGTATCCTCGCCCGGCGCCTCGTCTGCGGGCTCGTCCTCATCCGGCTCGTCGGTGTCCTCGGGGACCACATATAGGCGCACCGTCTCACCTATGGGGATGAGATCCCCGGGCCGGGGCGCCTGGTCCACGACCTCGCCCGGCTCGCCCTCGGCGCCGGCGTCGGGCATGATGTCGGCCACCAGGTCGACGTAGCGCAGTATCTCCAGGGCCGTCTCCACGTCTCGGCCGACCAGCTCCGGCGTCTCGACGGAATCGACCAGAGGCTCCTCGGGCTTCTTCGTGACCACCAGGGTGACCCGGTCGCCCTGGTGCCACTGGGCGCCCTGGGTCGGATACTGCCGGACGACGATGTTGGGCGTCGCGTCTTCGTCCTCCTGCTCCTCGATGAACACGCTGTTCTCGTCCACCCCTGCCTCGCGGAGTAGCCGCAGAGCCACGGGACGGGTCAGGCCCTCGATCTGGGGCATGGTGGCCACCACCATGGTGGGTGGCGACTCGGCGTCATCGGCCTCGGTCCCCTTGCCCTGGCGCAGCACCCAGAGGATCCCGATGCCAGAGACGACGACAACCAAGGTCAGGAGCACCAGCACCCAGGTCAGGGTAGACATGCCGTCGGGCTCGGCGGGCTCGGCCAGAGGGGAGCGGCCGCCGTACTCGGGCTGGGGCCTGGGGGGCAGCGTGGGGCGCTCGATAACCGTGGTGGCCTCATAGGCTCGTGAGGCGGCCGCGGGCGCTGCCGACGCCGGCGACGCGCTCTCCCAGGCCTCGATGTCGCCCAGCATCTCGGCGGCTCGGAGGTACCGGTGGGTGGGGTCCTTGGCCATGGCCCGCTCGACGATGGCGGCCACGGGGGCCGGAATGCTGGGGTCCACGGTGGTGATCTTCGGTGTAGGGCCCTCGGCGTGCTTCAGGGCGATGGCGACGGGCGTGTCCCCATCGTACGGGGGCTGGCCCGTCAGAAGCTCAAAGAGGATCACGCCCAGAGAGTAGAGGTCCGACTGCGGGGTGGCCATCTCGCCCTTGGCCTGCTCGGGCGACACGTACCGTACCGAGCCGACGATGTTGCCGGCCTGGGTCATCTGGGTCTGGGCCAAGGCCCGGGCGATGCCGAAGTCGACCACCTTGACCTGGCCGTCTCGGCCGATGAGGCAGTTCAGGGGCTTGATGTCTCGGTGAACGATGCCGCTCTCGTGGGCGTGACGGAGGGCCGAGGCGATCTGGCGGGTGACATCCAGGGCCTCGTCCGGAGCCAGCTTGCCGCGAAGGTCGAGGAGATCTCGCAAGGTACCGCCGGGAACCAGCTCCATGACGAAGTATGGCACACCTTCGGGATCCACGCCGATGTCGTATACCTGGGCGATGTTCGCGTGGCTGAGGCCCGCAGCGGCAGTGGCTTCACGCCGGAACCGGTCGGCGGCTCCCGGCTCGCTGGCCAGCTCGGGCCGCAAGGCCTTGAGGGCCACGTCCCGGCCCAAAAGGTGATCCCGGGCTCGGTAAACGCGGGCCGCCGCGCCCTCGCCAAGCAGCTCCAACACCTCGTATCGATCATTGCCCAGTGTGCGCCCAACCATGGGGCAGGTCTCCTCGGTTCGTTCCGCCGCCGGCCGTTAATCGGGCAGGGCGAAGTAGGTTCGAAGCAACTCTCGTGCTTTCGGCGCAGCGGCCGTTCCGCCTCCCGCACCGCTCTCCTCGATGATGACCGCCACGGCGATCTCGGGGTCGCTGGCGGGCGCGTAAGCCACGAACCACGCGTGGTCCGCCCCTCGTCCCGTCTCGGCGGTCCCGGTCTTGCCCGCCACCTCCACGGCCGAGAGACCGGCAGCGCGCCCCGTGCCCTCGGTGACGACCTGGCGCATGACCCCGCCCACGAACTCCGCGGCCGGGGCCCCCACGGCATAGCGCCATCGCCGAGGCTCCATGGCGTAGATGGTATCGCCCGAGGGATCGATCACCCGCTCGATGATCTGCGGGGCCATGACTTCGCCCCGGTTGGCGATCCCGCCTGCGATCATCGCCATGTGGAGCGGCGTGACCATCAGCTCACCTTGGCCGAAGCAGGATTCTAGCAGCTTGGCTGCGGTGAGGTCGTCATCCTTGGTGATCCGGCTGGGCTCCACGCTCAGGCCCACGGGGGGGGCGGCCCCGAACCCGAAGGCTCCGCAGTACTCGGCGAACAGACTCGTGCCCGCCTGGGGAGAGGCGAGGAAGCGCTCGCCCACGTTGGCGAAGTAGACGTTACACGAGCCCGTGATGGCCTCCCGCAGATCGATCTCCCCGTGGCCCGCCCGGTTCCAGCAGCGGATGCGGTTGCCTCGGATGATCTCCTCGCCGGTACATGTGAACCGGTCCTGGGGGCGGATTAGGCCCGCGTCCAGGGCGGCGGCGGCCACTAGGATCTTGAAGGTGGAGCCGGGTGGGTACAGGCCCTGGGTGGCCCGGTTGAGCAGGCGCGTATCGCTGGGATCCCCGGCGCTCTCGGCGAGCACCTCGGCGATGTGGGCAGGGTCGTAGGTCGGCCGACTGACCAGGCAGAGGATCGCGCCCGTCCGGGGGTTGACGGCCGCGATGGCGCCCGTGTCTCCACTCATCAGCTCATGGCCGCGCTGCTGGAGGGCCAGGTCGATGGTCAGGGCCACGTCATTGCCCGTCGACGGCAGCCCTCGGGCGCCTTGGCGCGCCTCCTGAACTAGCTCCTTGATGCCCGATGTGGCCGATTTCAGCCCGAGCAGCCAGCCCGCCGCCGAGGCCTCGATCCCCGCGCTGCCGTGCTGGCGGCTGGTATAACCGACGATGTGGGCCGCGGCCCGAGCGGCGGGGTAGGTCCTCTCTCCCGTCTCGGGGTTCTCCTCGGCGAGCACGTTGCCCCGCCGGTCCACTATGTCACCGCGCACGATGCGCTCCTCGGCGACGTAGAGCCGCGGGTTCCGCTCATGGGCGTTCAGCTCGGGCCCGCGGACGATGTGCCAGTAGCCCAGCCACACCGAGAGCAGCAAGAACAGGGCCAGGTGCAGCCAGGCCAGGGGCCGCGTGCGCGGCCGATCGCCGGCGGCGCGCGGGGTGGGAGTGGGGTCGGCGGAGATGCGGATCAGCAGACCCACGGCGATGGCGCTGGCCACCACACTGGAGCCGCCATAGGAGACGAAGGGCAGGGTGATGCCCGTCATCGGCAGGAACTTGGTCACCCCGCAGATGATGATGGCAGCTTGCGTCACCAGCCCCGCCGTGAGGCCCGCCGCGAGGAGGGCGCAGAAGTCATCCTTGGCCCGGCCGGCAGCCACGAAGCCCCGCACCGCGAGAAAGGAGAACAGCAGGATCACGGCACAGCCG
>WJIW01000197.1 GCA_014730065.1 Armatimonadia bacterium
GCACGCCGCCGAGCGATGCCGGCGGCTCTGCCTGCAATGGTACGACCTCCTCCACGACGAGGATGCCGAGGGTACCTCGGTGAGCGACGAGGAGCGCGTGCGCCAGTCCATCGAGGCCGTGCTGTTTCCGCTGGAGGCCGGCATCCGCGACGCCTATGCTCAGTCCATGGGCGCCCCGGTGGCTCCCTTGCTCGACCTAGGCGATACACCGCGCCCGTCGGCTTCCAGCCGGGCCGCGGCGGCTCTGGGCCGGATTGGACAAGCCAAGCGCGCGATACGCGGTAATGCTAACACCAGGTTGGCGCTCGAAGCCCTGTTCCTCGGCATATAGGGAGGGCCCCAGGACATTGGCATCATCCCCGGGCCGTCCCGTGCGTTATATACTGCGAGAGACGACTCAGACGACGGTGGTGAGTCCGCGATGCCGGTATCTCTGAGATGGGCGACAGTTCTGTGCAATGTAGCCGTGCTGGCGTGGGGCGCGGGAGCGCTCGCCCAGAGCAGCGTCGCCGAGGGCGAGAGCGAGGACCCTAGAGCGCAACAGGACGCTTTCACCGCCGCCATCGATATGGTGCAGGGGAGCGTCGTGGGTGTGGTGGTTGCCCGGCCCGCCGATGCGCCCAATGAGTCGGTCGACGAGACCGAGGTGGGGCCCGGATCCACCGCCCCCAGTGTTCACTACGTGATAGGCGCCGGGTTCGTGGTGGACGCCGAGGGGTGGGTCATCACCAGCATGCCCCTGGTGGCCGACGCCGAGCACGTGGAGATCCTCACGGCCACGGGCACGAGCCTGCCCGTGGAGGCCATTCACTACGACCGGACGTCCGAGGTGGCCGCACTCCGGATAGACCCGGGCGACGAGGCGATGCCGACCGTCGCCTTCCTCCCCCACGAAGAGGCCAAGGTGCGCCCCGGCCAGTGGGCCATCGTCGTCGGGCCTGTGATCAGGGGCATGCCCATCGCATCGGTGGGCCACGTGACGGCGCCCTACCTGCGAGTCGTGCCCAGTGAGCGCAACGATCTTCCCAGCCGTGTACTGCTCTTCACCTCCATTTCCAGGGTGCCCATGAGTGAGGGGGCCCCGCTCGTCGACCTGGATGGCCGGGTCCTCGGCATGTGTCTTCCCGCCACGGAGGCCACCGCCCTGGACGACGTGGGCGACGTCATGGCCGCCGTCCCCACGCGCGAGATTCAGTCGGTCTTCGAGCGCATCCGCTCGGGTCACGCCGTCAAGCGGCCGTGGATGGGCGTGCACCTCCAAGACGTCCCCGCCGAAGCGGCCGCCGATCTGGGGGCACCCGACGGCGGTATCTACATCGTACGCGTCGATCCCGAGGGACCGGCGGCAGCCGCCGGGGTGCAGGTCGGCGATGTCCTCACCGGCATGCAGCCGGTGGGCGATGCCGACGCCGAGACCATCCCCGTCACCGGCCTGGCCGACCTGAGCCCCGTTCTCGACGACAGCGAGCCCGGCGACGTCTACCGGCTCACCCTGATGCGCGAAGGCCAGCCACTGGAGGCCGACCTAACCCTGGGCGTGTTCCCCTACACGACCGCCGAGCAGCAGATGGGCGGCGACGACCGGGAGTTCGGCTTGACCGCCCGGCCGGCAACCGAGGAGGAGCTGGAGGCGTTCCAGGCCGAGCACGGCCTAATCGTGGAGGACGTGGCCATCGGCGAAGGCGCCTATCTCCTGGGACTGCGCGCCGGCGATCTGCTGGTCCGCATCGGCGAGACCACCCTCCACACGACCGATGACCTACAAGCGGCGCTGGACGCCGTCGGGCCCGACGACGTGCTCAACATTCAGTTCCGGCGAATCGACGAGGGCGGTCTGGGCAGCTTCCTGGCGGTGGGCAACCCGTAGCGATGCTGCCGCCCGGCCCCACCATGGACCTGCGACCGATCCGCCCCCCAAGGGCCTCAGGAGTGTGCATGCTGTGCCTGCTCCTCGGCCTCGGCTCATCGGCGCTGGGAGCCGAGCTAACGGCGACGGCCTGGGTAGAGCCCGAGAGCCCCACCGTCGGCGATACTGCGAGCCTGGTGGTGCAGACCGAGCTGCTCGATGGGGGCGGCGTTCTCGCCGTCTCCCGGGTGAGCATCCAGACCCCCGGTGTACCGGAGCTGGATCTTGCCGAGGGGGAGACGCCGGCGTCCCGGCAGATGCAGACCATCATCACCGGCTCGGGCTCCAAGGTCCGCGCACAGCATACCTTCCGCCTTCGTCCCTTGCGCGAGGGCCAGTTCGAGATCCCGTCCATCCAGGTCAGCGCCCAAGTCGGCGCCCAGCTACTCACGAGCCGAACGGCCCCCGTCTTCGTCCCGGTGCGGGCGGGGAGGTCACCTGTCCTGGAGCGGGATGGCGAGGGCCAGCCGGACCGTGCACAGGATGCTCGACAGTCACTATACTGGTTCATGGGAGTTGCTCTGCTGGCACTGGCTCTGTTCGCGGCTCTGGTGATCCGGGGCGCCCTCCGGGCCTCCAGGCCTTCGGAGCGTGCCGGGCCCGTTCGTGCGACCCCCGAGAACGAATTCGCCGCCCAGGGCCGGGAGCTTCTGGCCCGGGGAGCCGCGCCGGAGCTGATGGAGCACTGCCTGGCGCATGTCCGCGAGCACGTGGGCGTGGCCTCGACCGGCGCCACCGAGGCATTGACCCGCCGGGAGATCGAGGAGCGGGCCCAGTGGCGGCTCTCGGAGCGCGGAGCGGGCCGACTCGCCCGGCTGCTGGATACGGCGGAAGCCGTGCTGTTCGCGGGCTCGGCCGTCGATACTCAGCGGCTCGAGACGGCACTACTGGACGCGGCCGCGGTAGCGATGGAGCTGCGCGGCCACTCATCTTCCCGCCACTCGGAAAGGACGTCGGCTGGATGACA
>WJIW01000198.1 GCA_014730065.1 Armatimonadia bacterium
AGGTCGCCCGGCTCCGACTGGAGCCGGTGACCGGCGCCACGGAGCGCGGGGAGATCGAGGTGGGACCGATCACACTGACCCGGGGCGGATCGGCGCCCTAGCTCTCGCCTTCCTCGCCCGTGACCATGGCGTACTCGATGCCCAGAGACCGCGCCACCCGACCCAGCGCCCGCCCCTTGTGTCCAATGCCCAGAGCGAAGTGGTGGGTCGGGCCCTGGGCAACCCATCGCTTGAAGAAGGTCACTACATCGGGCGGAAAGCGGGCGTGGGTGTTCGTATTGCCCGTGGGCGGGATGGGGCCCGCCACGCTCTCACCCTCGCCGATGATGAACTTGGGGCGGCCGTCGGCCTTCAGCCCAATGCTGAGCATGGAGATGGGGCCGCGCTTGAGCTGGAACTCCACACTGGCGCCGCCGCCGGGCTTCCCGTGATAGCGGGTCAGGCTCCGGAGCGAGGGTCGGCCGTCGGCCACGTTCAGGTGGTGGGGGCCATCGTGCCCCACCAGCACCGTTCCCCGCTCGAAGTCGATGGGGTGGAACTCGGCGAAGCTGCCGCCGATGTCGAGACGATCCATGATCAGCATGGCCAGGCATGTCTTGAGGTCGAACTCGCCGCACATGGGGAAGCCCGCGGCGGCCAGAAGGGAGTTGCCCACGATCAGGTTCGTCACCACCGTGCGAAGCTCACTGCCCTCGGCTGCTTCGTAGTAGTAGGCCAGCCCATCGAGGCTCAGGTCGTCGACGAAGTGATCCAGGGCCACGGCGACCCGGGCGGCGGTCCTCAGGTCCTCGTCGGTCAGCTTCCGGGTGATCGGATCGCTGACAGGATCGGGGGTCTCGAAGAAATCCAGGATCTCCCGGCTCTTGCTGTCGATGGCCTCATCGCTAACCAGGCGGTAGTGGGCCTGGATCTCCTCGGCCTCACACTGGACGACATGGCATCCGAAGGCGGCGGTGATGGCCGTGGGGTCGGAGTGCATGTCCAGCATCGATTCGAGCACATGGCCCATATGGCCGATCCGCGCCCGCCGTACATCGTGTAGCACTTTCGCCACTTGGCACCATTCGGCGATGTCCGTCTCGGCATCGGGATCGTCATGAAGCGTGCCGAGAACCAGCTCGGGCGCCGGCCGTCCCAGGCGTATGGCCACACCCATGAACTCCGGCACCGAGCAGAGATCGTCGTGGGCGAGCTGCATTCGGGTCGTGCCCCGGGCGTAGTCCATAGCCTTGGTAGGCTGGAGAGCCACGAGGACGATGGGACAGCTCACCTCCCGGCAGATGGCACCGAAAGTGGATGAGGTAGCGTACGTGAGCATATCGACGAAGAGCAGGTCCAAGTCCGCGGCCTTGATCTTGGGCAGGGCGGCATAGGCGGGCTGGGCTCGGTCGATGAGGCCGAAGTCGTGGACCGTCACTCCATGGGTGGTCAGGCGATCGAGCAGAACCTGGTACTTGCCCATCAGCTCGTCCCGGAAGCCGTCGAACTGGTCCCAGTACGTGTGGTGGCCAACGCCCATGACGCCCACATTGGCGGAGAGGGGCCGCCGGCGCGGGATCCGTGGCTGGTCGGTCATCTTGGGGCTCCTGACCGGCTCGCCGCACTCCACCCGGCTCTCCTCGCGCGGCACGCCTGAGGACCCACGGTTCGGCCCATGGCAGTCCTGGGCCTGCTCGTCCAGGCGCGACCGTGGGACCGTGGGGGAGGCAGCAGGGGCTACCGCGTCCAGCCCATGCTGAGGAGCGCCGGCTCGATCTCGGGGCTGCTCATGAAGGTCTCCCAGATCAGCCCACTGCGGTGGTTCTCGATCATCACCACGATGGGGGCCTGGTCGATACCCAGGTAGCCGGGCGCGTACCAGTCCTCGCCCACATTGAAGGCGTCGCGGAAGCCGAAGGGGCCCCAGAGCCGCTGACCGTGGTCGTGGTAGAAGTGCCGAAGGGCGGCCATGGACGCCTCGGGAGTGTACGGCATGGAGGACAGTGCGGCGGTGGGGGCGATGGTGCCGTTATCTCGGTCGGTGCCCGGCTCGTGAGCGGCGTAGCCCCAGGGATTGAGGCTCGCCGTCAGGCCCCAGCACTCGTCGCTGTAGCCCTCATGGCCCAGGGGGTTGTCCGCGGCGTACGCCCTATGGATCCGGGCAACGTGGCGGCCGTGCTCAAAGTAGTCGGCATGGCCATCGGTCCATCCGCGGGGATCGAAGCCGAGGTACGAATAGTGGGTCCAGAACATGGGGCCGCCCAGATCTGGTCCCACGGCCAGCCGGATGCCGTAGAAGTCTCCGCCATTGTCGTACCAGGGCGATAGCCACCCCGTCTCGTACGTGGTCGGAGGCACGGAGTGGGTTGGTGAAGCCACGGCGAGGACATAGGTGATCTGGGTCTCGTTGAAGCCTCGGATGGCGTGGTTCATGGCGAAGCCGTGATTGGGTGACCAATGCCACAGTAGGACCCCGTCACGGAGGTGATGGTCCCACTCGACCGCCCGCCACAGACGCGCCGCCCGTCGACGTATCTCCTCCTCCACATCCCCTTCACCATCGAAGTACTGCCGCGCGACGAGCACTCCCTGGATGAAAAGCGCGGTCTCCACCAGGTCGCCACCATCGTCCATGTCGCTGAAGGGAATCGTGGCTCCCGTCTCGCCGTTGAGCCAATGGGGCCACACGCCATGGAAACGGTCGGCCCGCTCGCCCATGAAGGTCAGGATCCGCAGCGTCCGCTCCGCGGCAGTCGAGCGTGAGACGAAGCCCCTCTCGGCGCCCACCACAATGGCCATCAAACCCATGCCCGTGGCGCCCGTTGCGACCAAGTGGTCGGGATGCCAAGTGCCGATGCCCTCGCGCGCCATGCCGCTCACGGGGTGTCCGCCGTGCCAGAAGTACCGGAAGGTAGCCTCCTGAACCGACTGCCGCAGCTCATCGCCGGACTGCTCTCTGGTTGTTGCATGGATGGTCGGTGCTGTGTCCTCCGAACCCTGGGCTCTCACCTGGTAGTACCGAGCTACGTCGTTCTCGCCGATGAAGTCGCTGTATACACCGTGGCGGGCTGGCTCCTCGCTGATCCTCTCGAAGGGCCCCCCGGGGCCATCGGCACGGTAGACGTCGAACTCCTCTCCCGGTACGGAGCTCCATTCCAGATCGATGCGAGAGTCGTGGCCCGTGGCTCGGGGCGCCTCTGGGCCTCGAGCG
>WJIW01000199.1 GCA_014730065.1 Armatimonadia bacterium
GAGATCGACGGGGAGCCGTACAGCGATTTCGACGCCGACGCCCTCGCCGTCAACCTGCCCGATGCCCGGGGACGCCTGCGGGTAAAGGCGACGATCCAGCCCCAGTAGGATTGCAGGGAGGCACGTCATGGAGATCGAGGTACGCAGCGAAGGACCGGTGGCCGTGGCCGCCGTCAGCGGCGACATCGACGGCAAGACGGCCCCCGCCGCCCAGGCTCAGCTACTGCCCGTGGTAGAGCAGTCACCGCAGGTGGTGCTGGAGATGAGCGGAGTACGTTTCCTGTCCAGCGCGGGCTTGCGCATGATGCTGCTGGTCTACCGCCATGCGACTGCGCGGGAGGGCAAGGTGGTGTTGGTGGGGCTCTCGGAGGAGATCCAGGACACCATGGACATGACGGGCTTCCTGGGTTTCTTCACCCTGGCTGACACCTTGGAGGAAGGGTTGGCGCACATCGAGGGCGCCTGACCCGAGATTGGATGACACCCACCCATGGAGAACATCGACAGGCAAGGCGCGCCCGCCGGAGTCGAGCAGAGGATCGACGTCTATCCCACCCACCGGCACGGGGACTTCAGACTCCGTCCCGGGCGCCCCTTCCCCTTCGGCGCCACCCTTGTGCCGGGTGGGGTGAACTTCTCCGTCTATTCCAGCAGCGCCCAGAGCTGCACCCTAGTGCTGTTCAGGAAGGGCGAACGCCAGCCCTATGCCGAGATCCCATTCCCGGACTCCTTCCGGATCGGCCACGTGTGGTGCATGATCGTCTTCGATCTCGACTATGAGGACGTGGAGTACGGCTACCGCATGAACGGGCCGGGCGGACCGGGCCACGCCTTCAACCCCCAGGCGATTCTCCTCGATCCCTTCGCCAAGGCGATCAGCGGCCGCGACGTGTGGGGCGCCGAGCCCGACTGGGATCGACCGGCTCCGTATCGCGGGAGGCTGGTCTACGAGGACTTCGACTGGGAGGATGACCGACCCCTGGAGATACCCATCGAGGACCTGGTCGTGTACGAGGCCCACGTGCGGGGACTCACGGCCCACGAATCCTCGGGCTCCAGGCATCCGGGGACCTTCGCCGCGCTACGGGAGAAGATCCCCTACCTCAAAGACCTGGGCGTGAACTGCATCGAGCTGATGCCGATCTTCGAGTTCGACGAATGGGAGAACAGCCGGCAGAGCCCCATCACCGGTGAGACGCTGTTCAACTACTGGGGCTACAGCACGGTGGGGTTCTTCGCGCCCAAAACGGGCCTCGCGGCCACGGGCAAGATGGGCATGCAGGTGGACGAGCTGAAGACGCTCGTGAAGGCCCTGCACGCCGCGGGCATCGAGGTGCTGCTGGATGTGGTGTTCAACCACACGGCCGAGGGCAACGAGATGGGCCCAACGATCTCCTTCCGTGGCATCGACAACAGCACGTACTACATGCTCACGCCCGAGGGGTACTACTTCAACTTCTCTGGATGCGGCAACACCCTGAACTGCAACAACCCCGTCGTCCGGCAGATGGTGCTCGATTGTCTCCGGTACTGGGCGGCGGACTTCCACATCGATGGCTTCCGATTCGACCTGGCGGCCATCCTGGGCCGCGACCCCTGGGGCGCGCCGCTCCCCAACCCGCCGCTCCTGGAGAGCCTGGCCTTCGACCCCATCCTGGGCAAGTGCAAGCTCATCGCCGAGGCCTGGGATGCGGGCGGACTCTACCAGGTGGGCAGCTTCCCGGCGTACGGCCGGTGGGCCGAGTGGAATGGGAAGTTCCGGGATGACGCCCGGTGCTTCCTGAAGGGCGACGAGGGCACGGTGGGCGCCATCGCTAAGCGCGTATCGGGCTCACCCGACCTCTATGGCGCCAATGGCCGAGGACCGACGGCGTCGATCAACTTCATCACCTGCCACGACGGCTTCACGCTGCACGACCTGCTGGCCTACAACGAGAAGCACAACGAAGCCAATGACGAGGACAACCGCGACGGAGAGAGTCACAACGATAGCTGGAACTGCGGCGCCGAGGGCGAGACCGACGACCCAGGCATCATCGCCCTACGCCATCGCCTGGCGAAGAACGCCTTCACGTTGCTCCTGACCAGCCACGGCATTCCCATGATCCTCATGGGCGACGACATGCTCCGCACCCAGCAGGGCAACAACAACACCTACTGCCAAGACAACGACCTGAACTGGCTGGACTGGTCGCTGCTGGATCGCAACGCCGACATCCACCGCTTCGCCGCGAACATGATCGCCCTCCGGCAAGCGCATCCGTCCCTGCGGCCCAGGGACCACATGAACGGTGAGGACCACTCGGGCGCGGGCTACCCGGACCTGAGCTGGCATGGCGCCGAGGCGTGGCAGCCGGATTGGTCCGATGGCTGCCGCCTCGCGGCGTGGATGATCGCCGGCCCGAGTTGCCAGGCCCAGTGCCGGGAGGACGACTTCATCTATGTGGCGATGAACTCGAGTTGGCAGGCCTTCCCCATCGAGCTGCCCGGTCTGCCCGAAGGCAGGCGTTGGCACATGGCCGTCAACACAGCCCTGGCGACTCCGGACGACATACATGCCCCCGGCGACGAAGTGCCTCTGGACGATCAGGGCTCCTTCCTGATCGGCGACCGGTCGGCCATCGTTCTGATCGGCAAGTAGACGACAAAGGAGAGACGCGGAATGGCATTGGACACATCACTGGAGACGGCGGACGGTACCGCCAAGATCACCCTTGCGGGCGAGCTGGATGCTAGCGTGGCGGGGCAGTTCCAGGAGCTGATCAAGGAAGCCGCGGAGCATGAGCCCACCAAGGTTGTCCTGTTCGTCGAGAACCTGAGCTTCATGGCGAGCGCGGGCCTGAGGGTGCTGGTGTTCGCGAAGCAGCATATGGGTTCCGAGGTCGACATCTACATGATCGCGCCCCAGGAGCCCATTCGCGAGACGTTGGAGATGAGCGGGTTCGCCAGCGCGGTCTACATCCAGGACACCTACGAGGAGTAGGCCGGAGAAGAGGCGATCGTCATGGAGCCCCTCATCGTGCCGGGCACACTCGATTCGCTCGCTCCCATCCGCGAGTGTGTCAAGCAGGCCTGTGCCGAGGCCGGGATCCAGGGGCGCCCCTGCTATGGTCTGCAAC
>WJIW01000200.1 GCA_014730065.1 Armatimonadia bacterium
GCCTTTGATGATCCCGAAGCCTGCCCTGTTCTCTCGGTCGGCAGCGTCCGACTCCTGTTCGCGCGGCCCGATGGGCCGGCGGGCTACGATGATGGGGGGATCCCCAAAGACGCCTACTACGCCATGGGATGGATGGTCCGGCCCCGGGTGGAGGAGATCGGCCAGCCCGACGAGGGTATCCCCGGCCACGCCAACCACTGGCATGCGGGACGGCTGCCTGGCACTACGTCACTCCTGGTGCGGCGGCGCGATGGCCTGACCTGGGCGGTCGTGGCCAATCGTGGCTACGGGCCCGAGGGCGAGACCCTGGACGACATCGATGGCATGCTCCACAAGGCCGCGAACACCGTGGAGGAGTGGCCTGAGCCCTTGCCCTAGGCTTCCCTGAGTACCCTGCATGGGTTGCCCGCGGCCACCACGCCCCCTGGCACGTCTCGGGTCACCACACTGCCCGCGCCGATGGTCGTATCGTCGCCTATGGTCACGCCCGGGCAGATGATCGCACCCGCTCCGACCCACACATTCGACCCGATGGAGATGGGCTTGCCCATCTCCAGGCCCGTGCGCCGCACCTCGGGATCGGTGGGATGGGTCGCGGCGCAGAGCTGGCAATAGGGCGCGAACAGGGTGCCGGCCCCGATGCGCACCTCGCAGACATCCAGCACCACACACCCGAAGTTCATGTACAGCCCATCGTCGGCATGGATGTTCAAGCCATAGTCGCAGTGGAAGGGCGGCTCGATCATCACAGTCGGGCCGACGGCCCCAAACAGCTCCCTGAGGATCTCCAGCCGCACGGTCCCATCCCCATGCCCTGTGGCGTTGTAGCGTCGCGTCAGGTCTCTGGCTCGGATCTGGAGGGCGACGAGCTCGGGGTCGGCGGCGCTGTACAGCTCTCCCGCCAGCATCTTCTCCCGCTCGGAGCGCGTATCGTGGGTGCCGTCCAATGGTCGGGTCCTAACTACTCGGTGGGCGGCCCCCATCGCCATGCAGCGCCCTAAGGGCGAGAAGCCCGCATAGCGTGGCGGCGGCCATGAGGCTCAGGATCGAGAAGAGTGTGCCGCAGTCGGTACGGATCGGCAAGCCGGCAGCGGCGTTGTACATCTCGCTGCGGACCCACATGAGCACGACGATCACGTTCGGCGTAACCAGGAACAGCAGTGGCGCGAGAATGGGCACGAGATCCCGGGGATGCCAGCGCCGCGTTCCCGTCCGGTCCCCGGGAGGCACGCCCTCCGGGTCCTCGTGGGGCAGATGGGCCTGGCGATCGTCACCAGTCGGCTTCGTCCTCATCGATGTTGCCACGCCTTTGTCGTACCACTCGGACGACGGCGAATAGCAGGTACGTTCCCAATGTGCATGCCGGAAACAGCACGTCGGCCCCGGGACTCCCCGCGCCCAGCTCAGCCGCGACCAGCCACACGGTCGCCCCGACACCCACCCCAACGAGCAGGGCCAGGGGATCCACGAAGGTGCGTCCGGCAGCGGTTCTCACCGATCGCCACAGCCCACGCCGGTCCGGGGCCCGCGGCGGCCCAGCGGCGCGCACAGGCGCATCATCGGTCTCATGGGGCAGGACGTCCCGGTCGTCGCCGCGTGGCGAGGGCATGGGTATCATTCTAACCGAAGAGCGGCACCGCCGCTTGGTGCAGCGATGCCGCTCGGCTGTTCGGAGACGTTGGCTTGGCGAGGCGCCTACGGAACGTCCCGGCCGACCTCCGGTATGTTCTGGATGTCCGTTCCCGTGCGCGCCGTGCCATCCGGAGCGATCCACATCCAGTTCAGATCATGGAACCCTGGCCCCACAGGGTAGTCATGGGGACCGATGTGGGTCCAGACCTTGCTGTGCCCGTCCATGAAGGTGGCGTTGAGCCTAGGGTTATCGCCCAGGCCCCAGGCGGTGCGGGGATCGATGTGGAACGCCTGGACATCGCAGTACACCACCTGCTGGGCCGGGAATCCGAAGTTGGCCAGCTTCTCGTACCTGTTGAGTGCCCAACTGTTGTAGTCGATCCAGTAGCGGTAGTAGTACGAGGACACGACATGGTCCATATCACCGAAGACCGTGTCGAAAGTGTCGTCCCAGTCGGCGCTCATCCGGCCCCAGTAGTCGCCCTCGTCGTCACTGGGGCAGATCATGAGCTGGCTGTTCTTCATGTACGGATTCAGGAACCGCTGGCTGCCGCCGGCCATCATGATATTGATGTTGCTACCGTCGGCAGGCCAGGGGGGATTCTGGAGCATGTCGTGCAGGCAGAGATAGGTGTACAGCCGCTCGTCGTAGTCCTGGCAGTAGCTAAGCATGGCAGTGCCGATCTGCCTAACGTTGGACAGGCAGCTCGTCTGGCGCGCCTTCTCGCGCGCCTTGGCGAACACTGGGAACAGAATCGCTGCGAGGATGGCGATGATGGCAATGACGACCAGGAGCTCAATAAGGGTGAAGCCCTGGCGCCGGTCGCGCCGTATGCATGTCATAAAACGGTTCACCTGCTTTCGCTGTTTTGCACCGGGAGCGGCAGTGGGGGATCGCGCTAGCCGCCCTTGACCCGCTTCTCGAACTCCTCGGGGGTGGTGTTCCCTCCCGACGGCGCCTTGCCGCCCTCGGGCACGACGAGCATAGCCTCGCCGCTGGGGATGTTCTCTTCAGGCGTCTTCTCGGTCGCAGAGCAACCGAGGATGGCGCCGAGGACGAGTGCGAGGATTCCTGCCAGACAGATCAATCTGACCATTTCAGCATTCACCTCCGATCATTACTGGCGATCTGTGCGTCCGAATGCGCAACACCGGAGCCAACCACTAGGCGCTGACGCGGTAGAGAGTGCGTCGCGACAGACGCCGGGGGATGGCTGAACTGGTGTTCTACTAGTTCCGGGCCGCGTAGGCCCTTACCTCCATTGGACACTGCGACACTATGTATATTCTACCCTGATCTGTGAGACCTACACCTGAGGCCGCTCAAGATGTCAGCCAGAGATTGGAAAGGCGCCGGCACAGGATTCCCAGGCGTCAAGCCGAACAGCGGGGCACTGGACGGAGGGGCATGTACCATGGTTCGGACACTACTGACGCTACTGGCCTTCGGCGCCACTCTGGGCGCCTGCCAAGCCACCCCCATCGTGCCGGTGATCGCCTCCGACTGGTGGCAGGTCGCCGGAGACCCCGACATTGGCAAATACACAACCGATCACCAGCAACCCGTCGACTTCGGTACCTGGCAGGCCTCCGACGGCACCTGGCAGCTCTGGTCGTGCATCCGCGGCACGGCATGCGGCGGAACGGGTCGGCTGTTCCACGGCTGGCAGGGTCCATCTCTGCCGGCCACCGACTGGGCGCCTCTGGGCATCACCATGCAGGCCGACACCTCCCTGGGGGAGACCAAGGGAGGTCTTCAGGCACCCCATGTGATCGTCATCGACGGCATCTACCACATGTTCTATGGGGATTGGGAGCGCATCTGTCTGGCCACCAGCGCGGATGGCAAGCGCTTTCAGCGCGTCCTGGGGGCCGACGGCGAGCTGGGGCTGTTCACGGAGGGGCTCGGCACCAACACCAGGGACCCGATGGTTCTCCCTATCGATGGCGTCCACCACTGCTACTACACGGCATTCCCCGACGGCGAGGGCGCTGTCTTCTGCCGCACCTCCACGGATCTCGTGGAGTGGAGCGAGTCGGTCCGGGTCGCCTT
The DNA here is from genome assembly GCA_014730065.1 of Armatimonadia bacterium. Classification (GTDB taxonomy): domain Bacteria; phylum Armatimonadota; class Zipacnadia; order UBA1398; family UBA1398; genus UBA1398. The sequence continues at coordinate 3,686 of WJIW01000200.1, forward strand.
CGGTGGCCAGGCCGGCACCAACCCATGGGCGGCCGAATGCCCGCACGTCGTCTACCACGAGCCTTCCGATCAGTACGTGCTATTCCGCACCCAGAGATACGGCGAGAACGCCCGAACCAGTGTCTACTGCTCCCCCGACCCTCTGGACTTCGGCATCCACGATGACCGGTACTTCGTGGGCACTCTGCCCGTGGCCGCGCCCGAGATCGTCCTCCACGAAGGCGAGTGGTATATCGCCTCGCTGATGCCATCGCTCAAGGGGATCATGATGGCGCGGCTGGAATGGGAGCCGGCTCCGAAGCGGGGCGATGCCGTTCTCGACCTGACCGACCCGCTCCACCGGGCGCGCTGGAGCCTGACCCACGGCCACATCGAGCCGCGGTTCACGCAGTCCACGAGGCGGCCCTTCGGGAACCCACTGGAGTACTTCATCGGCACCGCCGAATCGGTCCGGGGCGGGCCCGACGACGCCCAGAGGGGGGTGCTGCTCTCCCCCGTCTTCGAGATCCGCGCGGACCGGTACATGCTCTACGTATCCGGAGGCCGAGACGAGGAGGCGCTGTACGTCGCGCTCGAGGATGCCTCCACCGGCGAGGAGCTGTTCCGGTTCACCGGCCGCGACTATAACGGCCTCCGACCCGAGCTGCTCGATACCGCGGACCTTATCGGCCGGCACGCGCGCGTTCGGGTCGTGGACCGCCGCACCGACGGCTGGGGCCATATCAACTTCGGCGGCCTGTTCGAAGCGGAATAGGAGATGACCGGCCTACAGGCTCACCTCGACTTCGGCTCCGGCTCGGTCGAGCGTCGTCGTGCGGCTCACACGCTCATCATCGATGGTGACGGTCACCTCGTACTCGCCCAGGAACCCACGGGTGCTCGCCGCACCGTCGGCGCCCGTCGTCAGCGACTCATCGGTCCACCATTCCTCGAACACGAGCTGGCGGTACATCTCGGCATTCGGCTTGGGCTGCCAGTCTCGGGTGAAGAGGGCCGCATTCGGCTTCCAGTGACGACCTTCCCAGAACCCCCACATCACGATCCCCTCGACGGATTCGTGGGAGAAGAGGGCGGTGTAGAAGTCCCTCAGATACTCCGCCTGGGCGGCGTGATCGACGATGTCCACATCGAACTCCGTGACCTGAAGGGGCAGGCCGAACTGAGCGAAACGGTCCAGGATCTCCAGCAGCGTCTCCGGGGGCGTGAGAGCGCTGCCGAAGTGGCTCTGCAGGCCAATGCCATGGAGTGGCGCGCCGCCATCCAGCAGGAACCGGATCGTGTCTTCGTAGTGCTGCTGGTGTTCCGTGTCGGTCATTCCGCCGGCGGCGAGGATGGAGTAGTCGTTGATGTAGAGCTTGGCCTCGGGCGAGGCCTCGTGGGCGGCCTCGGACCACTCGACCATGACGTCCCGACCGAAGAGGTCCATGAGGTCGTGGTTGCTGAAGGGCTCATTGACCACGTCCCACTCCTCGATGAAGGGGCGCGTGACCGTGACCTCGTCCTCGATGTGATCCAGGATGTGCCGCCTCAGCGCCGGTGGATCGTCCCGCAGCTCCCTGGCCGACTCGGCCACGTTCCGCCAAGAGGGCCAGACGAGCACGTGGCCGTGGATCGTGAGGCCCTGCTCATCGAGCCATCGCAGCCCTTCCATGGTCGCCTCCCGGCGCGACCAGCCCCAGTCGCCGGCCCAGGCCGGCCACTTCAGGTCATTCTCGATGGAGACGCGGTTGAACAGCTCCAAGATGTGCTCCCGGTACCGCGCCGCATCGGGGCTCTCGTCGGGCAGGTAGCTGGCGGCCACGGTGGAGCCGAAGCCGAAAGCGTGCCGCGTCATCCGGACGGACACCTCGGCGCCCTCGACGGGCTCGCCGTCCTGGGTGACGGTCACGGTCAGGTCCCCCTTGCGGATCCGCTCGATCCGCTCCTCGGCCGCGGCCCGCCACGGAGCATCGTTGGCCCGCCCGGGCCAGGTGATCGCGGGCTTGCGCTCGATGGCGCCAGGGTTGGCGTCCTGGCCCAGATTCACCAGCGAGATGCCCGCCACGTCCAGCACCTGGGGCGCGAAGCCGCAGCCGATGGCCAGCGCGGCCTCGCCAGGGGCGTAGTCCGCTAGCGACCGGAAAGCGAGCTGAACCTCCGTCCACTCGGGCCCGAAGTCGACCCGCTCACTCAGCGACTTGGTCCATGGATCGCGGGCGATCTGGAAGTAGATCTGTGCGTAGGCCTGCCCCGTCTCCTGGCTGGAATCGTGCATCCGGCCCCGGCACCGGAACACGAGGGTATCGCCCTCGCGCACGGGCTCGGTGATGGCAACCTGGGCCTGGACCTCCCAGAAGTTGTCCCTGGGCTCCGCGGTGGTGATCCGAAGGAAGTCCGAGACCTCCCCGCCATCCTCGCGCACGATCTCGACGGGTCCTCCGCCTTGGGCGAAGGCCGTCAAGGCGTCCTCGGGCAGCAGCGATTCCCCCGCGGGCTGGCCGCATGCCGTCAGCCCAATGCAAGCACTCCCCAGCACCATCATCGCTAGTCTCACTCCCACGGTAGCGCGCATGGCTGTTCCTCCCTAGCCGGGCAGGTAGTCATCGAAGCGAATAGCGTTACCCTCGGCGCGGTACGCCAGGGGTGCCGGATCGAGCCACGCCACCAGCTCATCTCGGATGGCATGGGCGAAGAAGTGGTTCCCCAGCGGCGCGTAGTGTCCGATGTAGTACCGCTGAGCGTAGGCTTCGGGCGTGATGGAGAAGAGATGATAGTCATCCACATGGGCGGGCAGTGTGTCGACGGCCGGCAGGCCCAACTCCAGCACCGAGGTGCGGAGCCCTTCGGCATGCCAGTCGAAGGCATCGATGCCTCGCTGCCGACCATGGCAGGCGTCGATGACCTGCACGTCGGGATAGCTCCAGAGGATCAGCAGCTCCTTGCCCTGCTCATCGAGGAAGGCCTTGGCTTTCTCGATGATGCGAAGGGTGGCCAGCCAGGCCGTCTCGTCCCATACCGCCTTGGCCGCGCCGGGCCTGCCCTCCCCATCGCTCCAGTTCAGCCCGAGCCCCAGTGCCTCGCCGAGGGCCTCGGCCTCGGATAGGTCGTCTACCTCGCCGTCGGGCCGCTGGGCGACGAGGAGCTTGGTGACCAGATCGTCGTGGAAGGCCTCGTACACATGCTCCTCATCGCAGAGCTGGTAGAGGGATTCTGGGGTGGGGTAGAGGTTCGGGCGCTCCTCGAGCTGCAGCGTCTCGGGGTCGATGCGCACATGGCGCCACGGGTTGCAGTGGAACATCTGGCGCTTGGACTCATCCCACCATTCGTAGCAGGCGAGCCAGCGCCAGGCCATCATGCTGCGGTGGTGGTCATCACCCCAGATGTTGAGGACCACATAGGGCGTGCCGTCGGGACCGGGCTCATTGGCGACCATCCGCAGGTACGCCTGGTAGACTCCGTACCCGCCCACGCCGTAGTTCCGGATGGGCTCACCCAGGTGTGCCGCCAGCACCTCCTGCCACGTCTCGCCGTCACTGACCTGGGCGCACTGGGTGAAGCTGTCGCCATACGTGTTGATCCGGCAGGGGCGGTCGGCGTAGTTGAGCAGCTTCCGGTGGCCGTCCTCGATGCGCTGGACCGTCGCCGCGCCGTTCAGCCCATCCTCCAGGATGCAGTCCTGAAGGGCGTAGCCGAGATCGGGATGGAACCGAGCCCAGTTGGGCTCGGACTCGTCGAGGAACCGGTCCACGTCCTCTCGGTCGAGGGTCGCCGCTCTCAGCATGTCTCGGACGGTCATGGCGTCAGCCTCCCTGGCTCGTCACCGAGGGGATACGCCCCGGCGGCTGCCGGGCCCTTCCGCGGAGGTGGCCCTGTCGCGCCGCGGAAGTACGTCGCCGGTAACCACTTCTCGCGATCACTCTAGGGGGAAACCAGATGCATCTCGAGCTTCCCGCGCCCGACGAGGCGACGATCCTATTCAACGGCACTGACATGGAGGGCTGGAAACAGCGCGACGGCTCGCCGGCGGTGTGGAAGGTGGAGGAGGGCGTGATGACCGCCGGTGGCGGCGACATCATGACCGAAGCCACCTACCAGGATGCCTACATCCACGTCGAGTTCAAGTGTCCCGACATGCCCGAGGCCGCGGGCCAGGCCAAGGGCAACAGCGGCGTCTACCTGCAGGGCCGGTACGAGATCCAGGTGCTCGACTCCTACGGGGTCGGCGTACCGGGCAAGGGCGACTGCGGCGCCATCTACGACCAGTTCGCGCCCCTGGTCAACGCCTGCCGCCCGCCGGAGGAGTGGCAGTCCTTCGACATCGTGTTCCGCACGGCCCGGCTCGACGGCGACGGCAATGTGGTCAGCCAGGCACGCATGACCGTGCTGCAGAACAGCCGGGTCATCCATAACAATGTCGAGGTGCTCGGCCCCACCGGCGGCGCCGTCGACCAGGACGTGGCCCAGCCCGGCTCCCTGCTCCTCCAGGACCACGGCGACACGGTCCAGTACCGGAACATCTGGATGATCCCCCTGCCACTGGCGGGGTCGACCAAGTACGAGCCCACGCCCGAGTGACGGGAGGCCGCCGTGACCGCGAAGCAGCTCGCGCTGAGGACCCTCAACCGGACAACCGACTACCTGAAGGAGCACTTCGACCGCGTGCCCCCGGAGCGGCTGGACGACTCGCCCGGGGGCTCGGCCCCCAGTCTTCGCTGGGTCATCCAGCACCTCATCGACTGCGAGGGCTGGTGGCTGGTCAACTTCGGGGCCGAGCCGCCCAAGCCACCCTTCGCGGCTCGGGAGCCGGAGGACGCGGACGCGGCGGCGCTATGGGCGGTGTTCGCCGAGGCCAGGCAGCACGTTCTGGGCGTCCTCGAAGGCCTCGATGACGAGTTCTTCGAGACCCATCCCGAGTCGGCCCACTACGATCCAACCTGGACGGGCGCGGAGCTGTGCTTCTATATCGGGGAGCACGACTTCCACCACGCCGGCGAGATGGCGATGCTGGAGCAGGTGTGGGAGGAGAGGGAGGTGGGCTAGCGCAGACATCTGTGAATGGGGGGGTGGGCCCTCTGCTCGGGCAGTACAACCCCCGGTTAGGCAGCTTGGCTTAGGCCAAGGTGGTCTGCACACACTGCGCTAGAGTCGGCCTCAGGATCCGTAGAGAAAGCCAGAGCGGCATGCAGGTGACGCAGTTCTCCTTCTCCCGTTCCGCAGGAATGGGAGAAGGCCGGGTTGAGGGCCCATCCGTCGCCGCAGGCGGCGGAGAGTGCTGGTTGCCAGTCTTCTTGGCCCGCCTGCGCGGCCCAAGTCCACCCTCACTCCTACCCTCTCCCATCGCCTGCGCGACGGGAGAGAGGGTAGAGCGGTGCCCTGCATGCACGAGTCGTCTCTGCCACAAGTGCTGAAGCCATCCGCCCGGCGCGACCTGCACGGGCTTCGTGAACGATGCAGGCCAGATCTCCGCGCACGAGCGCGTGCCCGGGCGGCGAGGGGCGTCCATGCCCCTCGCTCGCTCGGTCCACCCGGTAGGTCCCCCGGGCTCCGATCCAGAACACGCTCCCTGACATCACCCATAAGGAGGTCAGGCCTGCCCCGTCGCGCCATGCGCGGCTGCGGAGCGGGCACCCGCCCATGAAACGCAGAACTCACGGCGGCCTGCTCGTCGCCGCACTCCTCGGCATTGCGACCCTGGCGGCCGCCCAAGACATGAGCATCGACCAAGTCGACCGACCCGACACTTCGGCGCCCAACGACCATTACGTCGGCAATCGCCAGCCGCTGCTGCCGAGCCCCTTCTATAAGCTGCCCATCGGCTCGATCCAAGCCAAGGGCTGGCTCGGGCATCAGCTCGAGTTGATGCGTGAGGGCCAGGTGGGCCAGCTCATGCACCTCAGCCAGTGGCTGGAGAAGGACGGCAACGCGTGGCTCGATCCCGAAGGCAGAGGTGACGCCGGCTGGGAGGAGCTGCCCTACTGGCTGAAGGGCTACGGCGACCTGGCCTACCTCCTGGACGACGAGGGCATGATCGCCGAGGCCGAGGTGTGGATCGAGGGCATCCTGTCCACACGCGCCGAGGACGGCTGGTTCGGGCCTCGCTTCAACAAGACGTCCCTGGACGGCGATCCCGACCTCTGGCCGAACATGATCGCCCTCAACTGTCTCCAGTCGTACTATGAGTACAAGCCCGACCAGCGGGTGCTGGACCTCATGGCCGCGTACTTCCAGTGGGAGCTGACGGTGCCCGACGAGCAGTTCATGAACGGCTACTGGCCCGCCATCCGCGCCGGCGACAACCTGGAGAGCGTCTACTGGCTCTACAACCGCACCGGCGATGAGAGCCTGCTGGAGCTGGCCCACAAGATCCACCGATGCATGGCCCGGTGGGATGAGGACGTCATCAACTGGCATGGGGTGAACATCACCCAGGGCTTCCGGGAGCCCGCGGAGTACTACCTCCTCACTCACGACCCAAGGCACCTGGAGGCGGCCAGCCGCAACTACGACAAGGTCATCGGCATGTACGGCCAGGTGCCCGGCGGGATGTTCGGCGCCGACGAGAACGCCCGGCAAGGCTTCGACGACCCGCGGCAGGGGGCGGAGACGTGCAGCATGGTGGAGTTTATGCACAGCTTCCAGATGCTCCTGACCATGATCGGCGATCCCATCTGGGCCGACCGGTGCGAGGAGGTCGCTTTCAACGACTTCCCCGCCTCACAAACCCCCGACCTGAAGTCGCTCCACTACCTGACGGCACCGAACATGCCCAGGCTGGACAAGGAGAACAAGAGCCCCGGCATCCAGAATGGCGGGACCATGCTCTCGTACGACCCCTACGGCTACCGCTGCTGCCAGCATAACGTGAGCCACGGGTGGCCGTACTACGCCGAGCATCTATGGATGGCCACTCCGGGCAACGGCCTCGCGGCACTGCTCTATGCCGAGTGCGAGGTCCGGGCCACCGTCGGCGGAGGTGTGGGCGTGACCATCACGGAGATGACCGACTACCCCTTCTCCTCCACCATCCGCTTCCAGGTCGAGGCCGATCGGCCGGTAGAGTTCCCCCTCTACCTGCGGATCCCCCAGTGGTGCGAGGGGGCGTCGGTCGAGGTGAACGGCCAGAACCAGAAGATCCGGCCCGAAGCGGGGTCCTACCTGAAGATCGACCGCCGATGGGGCGAGCGCGATGTGGTCATCCTGATGCTTCCCATGACCGTTCAGGTCGAGCGGTGGGAGGAGAACCACGACTCGGCATCGGTCAGCCGCGGACCGCTGGCATACTCCCTGGCGATCCAGGAGGAGTGGCGCCGGTACGGCGGGACCGACGAGTTCCCAGCCCTCGAGGTCTTCCCCGCTTCGCCCTGGAACTACGGGCTGGTACTGGACGCGGAGAACCCCTCGCGGAGCTTCAACGTGGAGGTCAGTCCCGACCCGCTGGCCGACCAACCCTTCGTGCTCGAGCACGCGCCCGTCAAGCTCATCACCCACGGCAAGCCGATCCCCGATTGGCAGCTCCTGCCCCAGCTCCACCTCATCGACGAGCTGCAGGACAGCCCCGTGAGGAGCGACCAGCCCATGGAGGAGATCACCCTGGTGCCCATGGGCTGCGCCCGGCTCCGCATCAGCGCCTTCCCCGTCATCGGGGATGGGCCCGATGCGCACGAGTGGGTCGCTCCGCCCGAAGCCCGGCACGAAGCCAGCCACCGCAATGACCGCATCGAGGCCGTCAGCGACGACGTGGAGCCCGAGAACAGTGGCGACCAGTCCATCCCCCGCTTCACCTGGTGGGATCATCTGGGCACCGAGGAGTGGATCACCTACCGGTTCGATGAGCCGACCAAGGTCCATGGGGTGGAGGTGTACTGGTTCGACGACACCGGAGTGGGCCAGTGCCGGGTCCCCGAGACCTGGCGGCTGGAGTACAGGCGCGATGGCGAGTGGGCCACCGCCGAGCCCAAGCGACCGTACGGCACCGAGGTCGACCAGTACAACCGCGTGGAGATCGAGGAGATCGAGACGACCGAGCTTCGGCTCGTCGTCCAGCTTCAAGAGGGCTTCTCCGGCGGGATCCTCGAATGGAGGATCTTCTGAGTGATGGGCTGGCTAGCGGTACCGCTCATGGTGACTCTCGCCGCCGATGGTGGCACGCCCCTGCGCTGGGGCTTCGATGACGCCGGCGGCCCTCCCATGCTCCACGAGATGCCGTGGGCGGGCCAGGCACTGGACGAGCTGGGCTTCGATACATGGATCATGCACTACCTGCCTATGGACCCCGATCTGGATGTCCATCCGCGCTACATCCGCGAGGCCGACGCGTGGTGTGGCGAGCACGGCATCGACTGGGTCTCCAACCTGGAGCACGCTAACTGGATGACCACCTTCGTCGATGAGCGTGGCCGGGACTGGTTCCGCAGGGACGATGGCCGTCACTTCCACCTGTTCCCCGATGACATCCTCGCCGAGCTGGCCCGAGCCGAGAACCTGCTCGGGCTGATGTACGACGAGCCGGCGCACATGCAGAACAGCGCGAACATGATCTCGGGCGCCGACCGGCCCTTCATGCTCGACCCCGAGGGGATCGCCCTGGCGGAGGCCTCGGATGCATTCACCGAGGCCGCCGCCGAGATCGCCCGGATCCACGAGCGCCACGGGATCCATCTGTACACGGAGCACGTGCTGCCGAACATGCTCCACAACTACGCCCGGGCGGGTTACACGCCAGCCCCGAAGATCCTGAAGGAGAGCTGGTCGCCCGTGATGATGGCCATCGCCATGGGCGCCGCACTCCAGTACGAGAGGGAGCTGTGGGTCACGCCCGACCTATGGGGCGTTCCAGGGTACCCCGGCCATTCGGTCGATGAGTACCGCTCAGCACTGCTCCTGGCCTACCACTTGGGGGCCGACTGCATCTATACCGAGAACCTGGCGTTCGATCATGAGCAGCGGGGGATCGGGAGCCTGATCCTGGTCACCGGCGATGGATACCGCATCACCGAGTACGGGCAGGTCACCCGGAGCTTCCGCAAGGAGTATGTACCCAGCCACCCCCGCCACTACCGCTTCCAAGACGTCCGGCCGCGAACGGCGATCATCCGGCGCGAGGATGGCTGCTGGGGCCAGGACGTATCATGGCTGCCGAACACCCTCTTCGGTAACCCCGCCTGGCCGGTGAACGACACCACGCGGGCTTGGCAGGACATCTGGCACTTGCTGACCCGCGACACCGTGGACCGGGAGACCCTGACCTGGCACGGCACACCCACCGCCAACCGGCCCCATCAGGTATTCTGCCCCCTCGATGGCGTGATCGTCTTCGATGACCATGTGACATACGATCGCCTCGAAGGCGTGGAGACCATCTTCCTGACGGGCGTAGGGGTCAGCCCCCAGACGCTTCTCGATGTCCAGCGGCGGGTGAGGGAGGGCGCTACGTGCATCGCCTTACCGCACCTGGCACCCCTCAGCGTGCGCGCCGAGACGGGATCGAGCGGGTACCTGGAGGTGGGGGAAGGCCGCTGGGTCGTCACCGAGAGCTTCCTGAGCGACCAGGCCCGGGCCGCGGCAGCCGGCGCCATCCCCGATGAGGACGTCATCCGCTACCGGTTCGGCCAGACCACCGTCGAGCTAAGGCCCATCGGCGGTGATCCGAACCGGCTGGAGGTGGATGTGAGCGGGTAGGGTGGGGAGGACCCTGGGGTCCGCGCCATACCGCGTCGCCGTCCTAGCCCCGGCCTACCCGAACCGCGGCGCGAGTGTATCCCGGAGGCTTGCCTCCGAGGGCACCCGGCCGGAGACGATGACCTCACCGTCGATGACCAGCGCGGGCGTCAGAACGGGACCGTACTGGGCGATGGCTGCCAGGTCGGTGACCTTGCCCAGGCAATCCGCAGTCTGCCCCAGCGCGCGAAGTGCCCGGGTGGCGTTGTCGTATAGGGCCTGACACCGCCGGCACCCGGGGCCCAGGACCAGGATCCTGGGGAGCATGGGCTCGTGCTCCGCGGCTCCCGGAGTATCGCCGGCGTGAATCTGGCGGGCGTAGGCGGCCAGTACCTGGAGAGATGCCGAGAGGCGCTCGATCTCCGCCTCCTGCTCAGATGCCCATCGCTCGAGAACCTCGACCCGTGCCGCTAGGTCTTCACCCTCCGCCGGGCGCTCAGGCTGGGGCTCGGGCGCGTCTTCGTCGGCCGCATGCAGCAGCCGCTCCACCTCGCCGACCGGGATCCGGTGCTGCCCGCCAGGCAGCTTGACCGACGTGATGCGGCCGTCATAAATGTACCGCTTGACGGTCGCCGTGCTGAGCTGCAGAGCTTCGGCGACTTCGGTGACGGTGAGGTGGCTCGCCACGCGCGCTCCCCCTAATGGGCCGGTAGCCCCGTACACATGCCTCTCGGCAGAGCCACCTATAGAGTCCACCGCCGTCCAGCGAGTTCCTCCTGGGTGGGTCGTGGCGCTCAGTCCGTGGAGCTCGCCCCTCCGCTGATGTTGAACCCCGCCAGCCGCACCTTGCGCTCGCTGGCCGGTGGAAGAACTCGGACCGACTCGCCGGGCCGGAGGGCGAAGAGGGAGTCCAGCGGCGCGCTGTCACCCAGCTCCTCGGGCTCGCAGTGGCCCGCGATGGGCAGCGCCAGCACCGAGCCCGTGTTCTTCACGAAGACCCCGTCGTCGGTGCGCTCGATGGCCACCTCCGCCTTGGGCAGATCGAAGAGCCCCCCGAAGATGGGCTCGGGCATTGATGAGAACAGGATGTCCGTCGTCTCGTCCTCGGCCGCCAGCGGATGCCCCGTCACGACGCGCAGCACCCAGACCTCCTCGCCCGGGATCGGCCATTCCAGATCGAAGGCCTTCATGCTACCCGGCCCCGGCATGTCGAGCACGGCCTCCTGGGAATGCTTGATCTCGCCATCGAGGCCGATGATCTCCGCAACCACCCGGCAGCCGGTCAGGTCCGGCACCGCGCTGGACAGGTGGATCTCCGCGCCGAACGTCGGCTTACCGTGCCAAACTAGCCCCTCGTACTGGGCCGACGCGTGGACCGGTGCCTGGGCCTTACGCACCGAGACGTACGCGGGCTTCACCCGAAGCTCGTAGTCCAGCACGTTCGTGCACGTGTTGTTCGGATAGGCTTCGTTAAGCTGCCAGATGAGCGTGCCCGCACATCGCCACTGGCGCCGCCTCGCCGCCTCGACCGTGTACCGCAGGGCCTCGCCGTGGAGGTACTGGGAGGCTGTGACGAAGGGCTCGATGGAGTCCATCTCGCCGAACAGGCCCTCCACCTGGGGGCGGGTGATCCACCAGGCGCCCCGGAACATCCAAAGCGGGTTTGTCTCATCGGGCGGCCATATGTACTCTTCGGAAACCCAGGTCCTGAGCGTCTCCAGGTTCGCCGCGCCCGGCGAGCCCATCTCCGCATGCAGGAGGGCGTCTACGCCATCCCACAGGCGGTAGTGCTCGACGGGGCCGCCATACGTCCACGGCCCGTGGATGTCGTGCATCCTGTCCTGGCCTGTTGCGTCCAAGTCCGGCCCCGGCAGCGGACCCGATGCCGAGGTGGGGAGGTAGTACCGATCGGGATCGAGCCGATCCGCGACCTCGCCCAGCGCTGCGATGTTCGGGTGATCCAGTCCGAGGGGCTTCCAGTCGTCGTACATCAGCTCATTGCCGCCACACCACGCGATGATGCAGGTGTGGCGCCGGAGCTTCCGGACGATGCCGGCCGCCTCACGCGTCGCCATGGCCAGGTACTCGGGGTCGTGGGGTGGCTCATTGTTGATGCCCGATGATGACTGGGTGAACTCCTGCCATACCAGAATGCCGTACTCGTCGCAGGCATCGTAGAAGGCCCGGGTCGCGACCTGGGCCCCGCCCCAGATCCGCAGCATATTGGCATGGCTCTCAGCGGCCAGTTTCACCGACGGACCGTGCTTTGGCTCCGCGTAGCCGTATAGGTTGTCGGGCGGTACCCAGTTGTAGCCCCGGATGTGGACCCGGGTGCCGTTGACCACGGGCGTGTAGGGCAGGGAGTCCTCGGGCGCGCCATCGGTCCGGATCCATTCCACGTCCCTGATGCCGACTCGCATGGAGGTCTCGACCGGGGCCAGCCCGTCGGCCTCTACCTTCAGCGCAGCGTCATAGAGGAAGGGCTCGCCGTAGCCGTTGGGCCACCAGAGCTTCGGCTGGTCCACCGAAAGAGTCAGCCGCACCTCGTTGTCCCCCGGCGACAGGAAGACATCGTGGCTGCTCTGTGCGGCCGCGGAGCCTCCCGACGCCAAGCACCCGCTGAGCTTGACCCAACGATGCTCGTCGGAGTGAACCGTGGCCAGAAGCGTGACTGCGGCCGAGTTGCGATCCTCGGCGAGCCGGCTGCGCCACCACAGGTCATCGATCCGGATGCCCCCATCGAGAACCACCCGGACCGAGCCCCAGATGCCAAGGGGGATCAGCCGGCAGTTCCAGTCCCAGCCATAGGCGAACCGGGGCTTCCAGGTGCGCACATCCATGGTCCGGCCGATCTGCCCCGGCTCGGGCTCGGCGGCGCGGACGAGAACATGCAGCCGGTTGGCCCCCTCCTGGATCGCCTCGGTCACATCCAGCCGGAAGGCGTCGCTGGCCCCCTGGTGGGAGCCCACTTCGATGCCATTGAGCCAGGCGGTGCAGCGGTAGTCCACGGCCTCGAACTCGATCACGGCTCGGCCCGCCACGGCGGCGGCCTGGAAATCGACCCGGTACATCCAGTCCCGGTCGGCCGCCCACTCGTACAGCCGGTTGTTCCGATCGGTGTACGGATGGGGACCGTCCTCCGAGC
>WJIW01000201.1 GCA_014730065.1 Armatimonadia bacterium
ATACCGACCCGAACTGGATGCTGCTCCTGATCGACGCCGACGCCGACTCGTCCACGGGCTGGTACGGTTATGACTACCTCATCAACGGCGATGTGGTCGACGAGGCGACGACGGTGGTTCAGGTGTACCGGGGCGGGGCATGGCACGAGGTGGCCCGGGCTCCGTATCGGGCCGAGGGCAATGCCCTGGAGATCACCGTCCCCCGCTGGCGGGTGGGCCTCCGGGGGCAGGATCTGACCTTCGACTTCCACTGGTGCGACAACCCCGTCGAGCTGGAGGATCCCATCTCCCTCTGCACCGACGGCGATAGCGCACCCAACCGGCGGTTCAACTACCGCTGCGTGTGGGGCAGGTGATTGGGATGAACATGCTGCTGGCCGCCGCCATCCTGGCGGCCCAAGGTGAAGGAGACAACGCCATGACCATCGATGCTCCCATTCCGGTCGTCATCAGCACCGACTGCGGGACCGACATCGATGACGCGTGGACGGTGGCGTACGCCGCCGTCAGCCCCGCCATCGATTTGCTGGGGTGTATCGGCAACCACGCACCGAACGGCATCTCGGGTCAGGTCGCCCGGGACAACGTTGTCGAGGTGCTGGCGGACGTGCTCGGCATGGAGGAGCATCCACCCGTGTACGCGGGGGCCGACGGGCCGCTTCCGGACCCGTCCACTCCCCTGGAGACCGACGGCGTGTCCTTCCTCGTGGAGGTGTCTCGCAGCTTCACATCCACCAGCCGGTTGACGGTGTTGGTCATCGGCTCCCACACGGATCTCGCCTCGGCGATCCTGGTGGACCCCGGCATCGTCGACCGCATTCGGGTGGTGATGATGGGCTTCGAGTCGTGGCCGGGTGGGGGCGATGGCTGGAACGTGAAGAATGATGTGCCGGCGGCCCGGATCGTGCTGGAGTCGGGCGTGCCGCTCACCGTGGGGCCGGCAGACGTCTGCATTCGGCGGCTGTCTTTCACCACCGAGAGCTGCCGGGAGTTCATCGGCGATTCGGGCACGGCGGGCGAGTGGCTGGCCGAGGGGTTCGAGGCATGGCCTCACCGTCTCGATGGTGATCCTCCGGTCTGGCCCATCTGGGACAACATCGTCATCGCCCACATTCTGGGCCTGACTCGGACCATCGAGACCCACCGGCCGCGGCTCCTGGATGACCTCACTTTCGATCATTCCGACCCCTCGGGCCAGTTGACCTGGGTCGTCGACCTCGATGGCGACGCGATGTGGCACGACTTCCGGGCGTGTGTGGAGGAGGCGCAGTAGCCTCCTCCTATCTCCGCCGGGGCAATGCCCTGGCGGAGGGGGTGGCGGCGATGCCTCCGCGAGCGGTGCATCGTAGCTCCGGCGCCATGGCCTCGCCGACGGACATGATGGCATCGATGGTCTCGCCCAGGGGGATGGGGTTCCGGTACCCGCCGAGGGCAAGGTCAGCGCAGATGAAAGCGCCGGATGCCGCCACGGCGTTGCGGGTGTGGCACGGGATCTCGCAACCGCCCTGCACGGGATCGCACACCAGGCCCATGACGTTCTGGAAGGCGATGGCCGCTGCGTTGCACGCCGTCTCGGCATCGCCACCCGACATCTCCACCAGCCCGGCCGCTGCCATGGCTCCCGCGGCGCCGATCTCCACCTGGCACCCCGCCGTCTCCGCCGCAAAGGTGCCCTGAGCCGCCAGAGCCAAGCCGACGCCGCCGGCGGCGAGCAACCCCAAGGCGAGTGCTCTGGGGCTGGGCTGATGCTCCTCTTCGTAGGTCACGAAGACACCCGGCAGCGTGCCCGCTGACCCTCCCGTCGGTGCCGCGCAGACGACTCCCATACTGTTGTTGACGTGCGTGGCCGCCAGGGCCCGAGCCGCCGCGCGGGTGTGGGGGCCACCGAGAACGGTGCGTCCCTCCCGTTCGGCGCGGAGCAGACTGTGGGCCGTGGGCGTGAGCAGCGGCATGTCCACTTCGGCTTCGGCCAGACCCGACTCGACCGACCGGCGCATCACCTGATACCTGGCCAGGATCTCGTCGATCACTTCGTCCTCGGTCAGGTCCAGGAGGCTCGTCTCATGAGCGAGGACGGCCTGCCCTAGGGTGCAGCCCAGCTCGCGCGCGGTGGATGTGAGCGCGTCGCCGCCGTCGATGAGGGCGTCGCCCTTGGGCACCATGAACACCGGCTGCGTGTGTCGAACCCATGCGACCCCCGGCAGGCGCCGGAGCGAAGCCAGATCGTAAGGGGCTTCATTGAGCGAAGCGACGGCGAGCACGCGGCCTTCATCCCGATCATGGAGCAGCTCCAGATCCGACGTCAGGCTACTTCGGACCTCGCCGAGAGTGCTGGGCTCGCACTCCACAAGGACGTGATGAGCCTTGCCGTCCAGCTCCACCGACCACCCGTCGACCCGGGCGATGGTGACGCCGCCGCCCCCAGTAGACTTGGCCTCAATCTCCAGGCCGCCCCCGTCCTCAGACCCCAGCGCCATGTGGACGAAGTTGGGATGATCCGCACGACTCAGAGGCTCAACGGCGAACTCCGTGTGCATCCCCTGGGCTCGCGCGGCTTCCAGGGCGCCGAAGAAGCCGTCCTCTGTCATGGAGCGCCCGAGCAGGCCCCAGGTCAGGGCCAGGTCCACTCCGCAGATCTGGTACGTGGGGGCGTACGAGCCCTCGGGGTCAAAGACGAAGCGTGCGCGAGCGGGAGCGTCGCCCAGGAGGTCGCGCGCCAGCAGGGCGATCCGGTGGGCGCCGGCACTGTGGGAGCTGGACGGGCCGCGCATGACGGGCCCGAGCACATCGTTCAACACGCTGTAGCTGCTCATGGTGGCCTCCCGCCTGGGCCATGGGGAGTTCTCGCGTGATGTGTAGCCTTCCTCGTAAGTTGGCGACGGGCACAGGAGGGCCCCGCCCCTCGACTCCGTATGAGGTGCCGTGGGAGACCATGCCGAATAGCTGCCGTCACCCGAGAGCGGGAACGGAGCGAAGGAGTCTGCACATGCCAAGTAAGCAGGATACGGACATCATCAGAGACCTGGCGGCTCGAGCGGGCGAGATCGCGGCCCTGCCCATCCAGGAGGAGAAGCGCCGGCTATGGCGGCGGCTCAATGGGCTTGAGCCCGTCCGGCCCATGGTCATGATCGATCAGGTCTGCTGGAACGAGATGGGGCCCGGCGGCGAGCTGGAGCTGAAGTGTGAGGACATGGAGTGCCGGGGCTACGAGCTGCGCCTGCGCCGGATGCTCTACCAGTGGGACAACTTCCCAGTGGACATGGTCATCGAGCCCTTCATCGGCATTCCCAGGGCCGTCCACAACTCCGGCTTCGGAATCAGCATCGAGGAGGAGACGGCGGTAACCGATCCCACCAACGCCGTGGTCGGTCACATGTTCGTGAACCAGTTCCAGACCGAGGAGGACCTGGACAAGATCAAGGAGCCGCGGATCACCCACGATCCGGCCGAGACCCAGCGCCGGCTGGACGTGGCCCATGGGCTCTTCGACGGCCACCTGGAGGTGCGGGCCCATGGCGTGGATCCGTACCTGTCGCTGTGGGATCCCATCGCCACATGGATGGGCGTTCAGAACGCGCTCTACGCCATCATCGACATGCCCGAATACGTGCATCGCCTGGTGGCGCGAGTGACCGACGGCTACCTCAGCCTGCTGGACCAGCTCGAGGACCAG